>CADBUD010000347.1 GCA_902797785.1 uncultured Lachnospiraceae bacterium | reverse complement strand
TTACTTATTTTTAGTTACTATTTTTATCTATTTTTCCTCCTGTTTCCCCCGGAAGTTTTTTTCCACGAGTTTTCGGGGAACCATGATCTGGTGATCGCATCCGCAGCATTTTAGACGAAAATCAGCGCCTACCCGTAGAATTTCCCAGGTAAAGCTGCCACAGGGATGTTTTTTCTTTAGTCGGATGACTTCTCCAACATTAAATTCCATAAAAATTCCTTTCCTGAGAGCTGGCCTTATGTGAATGGAACAGATGTTCTCTCACATAGAGCGGTTCTATTAGCAGGTGATTGCGCCAAGAATCTCTCCAATGCTTCCTTGAATCAGAAGATCCGCGCGGCGATCCATTGGCGTAGGTGCTTTGTTGATTAGGATGAGTTTATTTCCATTGTAATAGTCAATCAGACCGGCAGCTGGATAAACAGCCAGGGAGGTACCGCCAATGATCAATACATCTGCCTGGGAGATTGCCTGAATCGCATTGGTCATGATGGTGCTGTCGAGACCTTCTTCGTATAAGACAACATCCGGTTTGATTTCGCCGCCACACTTATCGCATTTTGGAATATCCTTAGAATCCTTGATGTACTGTGCGTCAAATAATTTACCGCATTTTCGGCAGTAATTTCGGTGAACAGATCCGTGAAGCTCATAAACCACTTTGCTGCCGGCTTTTTGATGTAGTCCATCAATATTTTGAGTTACAATTGCTTTTAATTTTCCTTTTTTCTCCAGTTCAGCCAGTTTTTTGTGTGCAGCATTCGGTTCTGCATCCAGATATAGCATCTTATCTCTATAAAAACGGTAAAATTCTGAAGTCTGCGCAAGATAAAAGGAATGGCTTAAGATGGTCTCCGGCGGATAATCATATTTTTGAGAATATAGACCGTCTACGCTTCGAAAATCCGGGATTTTACTTTCGGTGGATACTCCCGCTCCGCCAAAAAATACAATATTATTTGTTTCATTGATGATTTTTTGCAGTTCTTCTGTCTGGTTCATTGTTATCTCTCCTTTTATAAACACCGGTTTCTTTTTGGTAGTGTTTCCTGAAACATCTGAGTACTTCGCTCTAAGATTCCTTTTAGATAGGAAATCAAAATTCCATAATTTACAATCGGGACATTTTGCTGCTTTGCTCTGGCAATCCGGGATTTCATTTCTTTTTCCTGCAGCATACAGCCGCCGCAGTGAATGATCATGCGGTATTTGGATAATTCTGTGGGAAAACTGTTTCCGCTGGAATATTCAAACTGGAAGCTTTTGCCGGTATATTTCTGCAGCCAGTTCGGTATTTTTACCGAGCCGATATCCCCGCATTGTCTGTGGTGGGTACAGCCCTCGGAAATCAGCAGTGTATCATTTTCCTTGAGTTCTTCAATCTGCCGGACGGATGTCATCAAAGATGACAGCTCACCCTTATAACGGGCGAACAGGATAGAGAAAGAGGTCAGAGGAATTTCTTTGGGAACGATACGGCTTACTTCCCCGAAGACCTGACTGTCGGTAATGACCATTTTAGGAGGCTGATGGAAGGCAGACTGAGCACGTACCAGTGTTTTCGAGAGTTCAGAGGGCTGGGTTACCATGCAGATTCCATGAGCATCCAGGATATCCCGTATGGTCTGCTGCTGAGGCAGAATCAAGCGTCCTTTTGGAGCGGATTCATCAATAGGAACGACCAAAATGACTAAGTCGTCTGTTTCAATCAGATCCGCAAGAAGTCTTTTACCGGAGCTTGCCGAAAGTTTATTTGAGACATCCAAAGCAAGATGAGAAATTTTTTCCTTTAACAGCTCTATATTTTCACCTGTCTTTGTGCTGACGGGGATACAGCGATCCGTATCCGAGTGAAACGAATCGATGATTTTTAGCTGTGCTGATTTATCGGCCAGGTCAATCTTATTAATGATAAGGAAATAAGGCAGACCACGGTCTTTGATTTCTCGAAGAATTGAAGTCTCAAAGGAATCTGTGCCCACGGTAGAGTCGATCATTAAGAGAGCAATATCTGTTGTATTAAGAACCTGAAGAGTCCGTTCTGTTCGCAGGTTGCCAAGGGCGGTTTCATCATCTAAACCAGCGGTATCCGTGATGATTGCAGGACCAAGAGGGAAAAATTCCATGGATTTGGAGACTGGATCGGTAGTAGTTCCCTTTATATCAGAAACTAAAGATACGTTTTGGTCTGTTATTTTGTTGATCAAACTGGATTTTCCAGAATTGGTTCTGCCAAATATACTGATATGGATACGCTCGGACCGCGGGGTCTGGTTGAGGCTCATGTGACATCATCTCCTAAGGTTATGGTTATGCCATAAAGAATATATTATGAATCCTCGGAATGTCTGTTTTTTCCAAGAAAGCGCATTTTTTCATTGACTTTTGGCCTTTCTCCAACTTCTTCTATAAAATATCCCTTCAATTTTGCGACCTTGGAATTTGCGCAGGAAGGACAGAGACGGCCATATTTGATATCCGCTCCGCATTGTTCGCATTTGAAGAAGATAGGAGAATTGTCAGAAACTTCTAATTTTCCTTTTTTTACAAATCGATTGATCACACTCTCCGGAACGCCGGTCGCCATATGAATTACATAAGATGGAGCCGGACCATTTTCTTCGATAAACTCCCGAACCTTTCCGTAGTCATCCTTTTCCTTGTGCCCACATTCAGGACAGATATAATCTCCCAGAGACAGGTATTGCAGTTGGGTGCCGCAGATGGGGCAGTATCTCTTTCGGTTCTGCATCATACGGTATTCCATATCGTCTCCGTTTTCAGACAGATTTCTAATGATGTCCTTACCTGATTTTTTCATATGATCAACTCCTTTCGATGTGCTATATTCGTTAACGAGTATAATGATGCGCACGGATTTTGTAAGGAAAATTTGATTGTGACTTTTGACCACGATATTATCAAATTGACTGTGAATAATAACAGTATAACATATTATTTGAAGATTCTCAATATATCAAATTGTCTGACAGTTCATTAATGGATAAAAAAATAAGCGGAAACCGAAGCTATCGGTTTCCGCACCGGAATAAACACGTCCCAGAGAGGATTCGAACCTCCGACACCCGCCTTAGGAGGGCGGTGCTCTATCCTGCTGAGCTACTGAGACAAAACCTGATTTTGATTCCAATCCTTATTATACACATTTTTTTTTATAAATCAAGTAGAAAACTATGAATAGTTAACACTAAATAGGAAAATGAACCTGTCCCTGCATCCAGATATCGCCTTTGAATCGACGGCCGATTTCCGGAACTCCAAGGAGATCCTTTTCGTTGATGCATAAATTGAAAATCAGATCATTGCTGTTGAGCTGCATATGGTAGAGGACATCGCCGGTCAGGCTATTTGTTTCTTTCGAAAAATCCTCGATTTCTGCCAGAACAGAGTATTTATCACTTTCTATTCCATAGGGCATAAAATAGGTATCTACAATGGATAGAATATCTTCATACATGATCCGTTTAGAAAGCTTTCCGTAGATATCGATGTCTTCTAGGGTCAGGCTTTCAATGGCTTCTTCATCTCCCTCACGTGCTTTGGTAATCAATGCATTTCGTTTACTGGAGAGAAGCTTTTCCCGTTTTTTTTGTTCCGCATCTTTATTCATCGGAAGAATGATTTTTCCTGAAATGGAAAGCGCGCTCATGATGGTGTTGGCATGAATATTCTGCTCGACTTTCCCGTATTTTAGAAAATCGGTCAGATTTTGAAGATAGAAAATCAGGTTCACACCAACTTTAACATCATCGCAAGAGCCGTAATATGCCTCCCGGTCAGAGCTTTTTTCTACATAAATATCTTCTGTCGTGGACACCAGAGAGCCTTCAAAAAATGGGATATAGTATTCCCGTACAAACTCGTCATCGTCAATCAGCTCACCGTAGATGGTAATGCCTGCGTTTTTTGTAAAATATTTTTTCTTTTCACAATAGATGTATGAATCTGAGATCTCCACGACATTAGTTTTGGAGGGATTTGCTGAGATTTCATCTAAAAGTCGATTCATATCCTTGCGGTTCAAGGTCTCGGATATTCCAATTGCCCGTAAATATTTATGCATAAGCGCTCCATTTCATAGAGATGATTTGCGCGTCATAAGCTCAATAAAGGGGCTTTTGACGGGCAAATCATCGTGATTATTTAAGTAGGATAAACAATAGAAAACAGCCTGTTATTTAGAAATATACTCTAATCCGCCCATGTATGGCTGTAATACCTCAGGGATGCGGATGCTTCCATCTGCCTGCTGATAGTTTTCAAGAATCGCCGCTGTGGTTCTGCCGACGGCAACGCCGCTTCCATTTAAAGTATGGACAAATTGTGCTTTGTCCTTGGCATTATCTTTATATTTAATATTTGCTCTTCTGGCCTGGAAAGATTCGAAATTAGAACAGCTGGAAATTTCCACATATCTTCCATAGCTTGGCATCCATACTTCGATATCATATTTCATGGCAGCAGTGAATCCCAGATCTCCGATACAAATCTTTACCACGCGGTAAGGAAGTCCTAACAACTGCAGAACTTCTTCGGCATCATGAGTCAGCTTTTCTAATTCTTCGTAAGAATCCTCTGGCTTTGTAAATTTAACGAGCTCGACTTTATTGAACTGATGCTGGCGAATCAGACCGCGGGTATCTTTTCCGGCGGAGCCAGCCTCTGCACGGAAGCATGCGGTATAGGCACAGTGTTTGATTGGCAGGTCGGCTCCGTTCAAAATCTGTTCACGGTACATATTTGTTACAGGAACCTCAGCGGTCGGAACCAGAAAATATTCTTTTTTATCGCTGTCACTATATACCTTGTAAGCATCCTCTTCAAATTTTGGGAGCTGTCCTGTGCCGGTCATACATTCGCGGCTTACCATAAATGGAGGGAATACTTCGACGTATCCATGCTTTTCTGTATGGGTATCTAAGAAAAAGTTAACGATGGCGCGCTCTAAGCGGGAACCTAGTCCTTTGTAAAAGGTGAATCTGGTACCGGAGACCTTAGCGCCCATTTCTGCGTCAATGATGCCGAGATCTTTTCCTAAATCCCAATGTGCCTTTGGCTCAAAATCAAAGGATGTCTGCTCGCCAAATTTGCGGATTTCGACATTATCTTCATCAGAAGTGCCTTTTGGAACGGTTGGATTCGGAATGTTTGGAATGGTCAGAAGGTAATCATTTAACTCTTTATCTACAGTGGATACATCCGTATCTAATGATTTTATTTGATCAGAAAGAGCCTTCATTTCTTCAAAAATCGGAGCAACGTCCTTTCCTTCTTTTTTCATCTGTGGAATCTGTTTGGAAACTTTATTCTGCTGAGCCTTTAGCTGCTCTACTTCAGCCAGCAGGGCTCTTCGTTTTTCGTCAAGACTCTTAAATTTGCTTAGGTCAAAGTCCTCATTTCTATCTGCGAGGGCTTTTTCTACTTCATCAAAGTTGCTTCTTAATAATTTAATATCCAGCATGATTTTTTCCTCCGTTTTATCTGTGCTTTCTTTACTAACAGCTAATTATAGAACAAAATTTCCTAATTTTCAATCTACTTTTAATATCTTCGCAATAGTTTTTTAAATTTCTATTTGTTGACAGAATCGAAAAAATAAAGTATCCTCAAAATAGTATAATTTTTTGTTTATTTTGATTTAAATTTGTGCATTTTGACAGTTAAGAACAGAAACGTTATAATATACTCATGAACGAAAAGGTCTGTTGTTTTGTTCATGAAGGAAGGAGATTTTGTCTATGGTATTACAGGGAATGGTCCTAATGATACAGATTATTGCTATGGTCGTCCCCACAGCGGGATGTTATATTCTTATAAAAAAAGAGTCCGGCAGATCTTCCATGTTGTTATTGATTGCCAATATTGCTTGTTTTATCCTAAACAGCAGTCATCTGATCATGATGCGGCAAAAAACAGCGGAAGGTGCTCTTTCCATCTTCAAAATCGAATTTCTTGGAAGTTCTGTATTATACCTGTCTTTGTTCCTGTTCCTGTTCTATGATCAGAAAATTCTCAATTACCAATGGACAAGGGTTTTTTTGTTTTTTTATCTTGTCATGGAGGTTTTTTTTCATGTGCTGCTGTGGGGAAATGATTCGACAGAGCTTATTTTTCGGGAGCTGACATTTACGTGGAACAGCAGGGGGGGATTTCTTATGGTGGAAAACACCCCTGGAATCATATTTATCCTTCATCGCCTTGTTATCATTAGTATTTTTATTTTCTGCCTGATCTATACCATAAAGAAGCGTGGAATCACTATAAGATCATCTTTGCGCAAAAATATGGGGTTTCAGATTGCTTCTGGTCTTTTGATCGCGCTGGCGCTTGTCGTTAGCTTGATGGTAAAAATTCGGTTTCATATTGTTCCGGTGGTATCTTCCGCGGCCGTTTTTCTTCAGGTTCTGGGATTCATAAAAAAAGAATCTCTCCGTGTTGTACAAAGAGGACGAGAATGGAGTTTGGATCATGCAGAATGTATGATGATTACAACAGATTCGGAATATCAGTATCTGGAATCGAACGCTTATGCAAAGGAATTTTTTCCGGAATTAGGGGAGGCTTTTGTGGGAAAAAGGCTTCCGGATCACCTCCTTGTATATTTTTCCGCACAGGAAGAAGAAACGGATGGGATGTATGAAATAGAAGAGAGATATTTTTCCAGAGAACTGAAGGAAATTTGTCAGAAGGAAGAAATACTGGGTTACAGCCTTATCTTGTATGACCGGACGAGAGAGAGGCGGCTAGAGGAGGAACTTTCTGTGACAAATCAGCAGAAGGAAGAGGCAGAAAAGGAAAAAACAGAGTTCATCGCAAATATTTCACACGAAATCCGCACGCCAATGAGCGCAATTGTCGGCATGACGGAAATCCTGCTCCGTGAGAGCCTGCCGACTCGTTCTAAGGAATATCTGAAGAATATCAAAAAATCGGCTGATGCGCTTCTTACGATTTCAGATGATATGTTAGATCCGGTTGAACCAGAGAGTGTAAATCTGGGGCTATTTGAAGAGGAATATGAACCAATGTCCCTGTTCCATGATCTGTCGATGATTTTTTTGAACCGGATCGGAGGTAAGCCGGTGGAGCTCCTTTATGAAATCGATCCAAATCTTCCGGCTGAATTATACGGGGATGTACAAAAAATCCGTCAGATTATCCTTCAATTCGTTAATCAGGCCATTAAATTTACAGAAAATGGATTTATACGTCTGACACTAAAAACAGATGTTTCATCTTTGAAAAAAGAGAATAAGGTCAGGATGTCTTTTGTTATTCAGGATAGCAGTCAAGGCATCACGCAGGAGGAGCAAAAAGAGCTGGAAGACAGTGATTCTTTTATATTGCTTCAACAATACGCCGAGCAGATGGGAGGAACGCTGGAGATTGAAAGCACTTTGGAAAAGGGTACCACGGTACGGTTTCAGATCGTTCAAATGCTTCTTGAGAATCAGCCGGCGGCACAGCTTAAAGATGAAACGGCAAAGGAACATATTGTTGGAATCCGGATATCCAACCCGATCTTGCGAACAACAGTAGAGGATTTGTGTGCTTCCTATGGTGTGATTCATGTGGATTGTATGCTGGAATTGTCAGATGTCGTTTCTTTGGTCATTACAGATGGAAGTGAGCTTTTTTCCACAGAGGAATACCATACGATGTCACAGAAGGAGATCAAGGTATATCTGCTTCGCAATCCAATGCAGGAATATGATATACATTCGATTGGAATTCCTGTAAACAAACCGTTGTACAGTTTGAATTTTTGCCAGATTTTAAATGGGGAAACTACGTCATCTTCCGATGTTATGAATGAGGTATCAGACTTTATTGCACCAGAGGCAAGGATTTTGCTTGTGGATGATAATGAGATGAACCGGAAGGTTGCGCTGAGTTTGATAGAGCCGTTTCAAGTCGATGCAGATACTGCGGCAGATGGCGAGGAGGCATTACGAAAAATACAGGAAACGGTCTATGATCTGGTGATTATGGATTATAAGATGCCAACGAAGGATGGAATCGCAGCTGCGGAAGAGCTTCGGGCGATGGAGGGGGAATATTTTAGAACTCTTCCAGTCATTGCGCTTTCCGCACAAACGGATTCTGAAACAACAAAAAAATTTTATACCAGTGGGATGAATGATTATATCGTAAAGCCAATCCGGGTCAAGGATTTGAAAAATTGTCTGTTGAAGTGGTTGCCTGAGAAGAAGCTGATACACTGGGAGGAAAGATCGTCTGAGATAGACGTAAAGGCAGAGCCTTTGCAGGAAAGTGGAATCGTCACAGAGGTAGGAAACGCATTAGAGGAAAATCCGGAAGTAGAAGCCATCATGGGCCTGGATGTACAGACCGGACTTTCTGCCTGTGGCTCTAAGGAAGAATTTTATCGCTGTCTGGGAGAGTTTTATCTTGCGATTGATGAAAAAAGTCAAAAATTAGAAGGAACATTAAAAGAACAAAGATTGGAAGAATATATCAAAGAAGTAGAAATGCTTCAAAAGGAAGCAAAAAAAATTGGTGCCATTGGCTTAGCGGAAGAGTTTTCACATCTGGAAAAGCTATGGAAGGAAGAAAGAATAGAGGAGTTAAAGCTGGAAACGCCGGAGGTTCTGGAGTTTTATGAGCAATATAAGCCGATTTTAGAGCCATATCGGTCATTTTCTCATTAGGCTGTTAAAAAAGCTGATATCCAAAAGGAGGATATCAGCTTTTTAGAGTTGTTTCACCTATTATTTTTCAAATACAGCAGCATAATCAGCTTTGAACTTTTCAATTCCGATGTCAGTCATAGGATGCTGGATCATTTTTTCAATGACGCCATATGGAATGGTAGCAATGTCTGCTCCAGCCAGTGCGCAATCAGTGACATGCATAGGATTTCTAACGCTGGCAGCAATGATTTCTGTTGTAATACCGGCAATATGGAAGATATCTGCGATTTCCCGGATCAGATCTACCCCTCTGGTGCTGATGTCATCCAATCTGCCAAGGAAAGGAGATACATAAGATGCACCGGCTCTGGCTGCCAGTAAAGCCTGATTTGCAGTAAAGATCAAGGTAACATTTGTGCGGATTCCTTCGCTGGACAGTACTTTGACAGCCTTTAAGCCTTCTGCTGTCATAGGAATTTTTACAATCATGTTTTTATGAATCTTGGCAATCGCCCGTCCTTCTTCGATCATTCCAGCAGCATCTGTCGTACTGGCCTTTACTTCTCCGCTGATTGGACCATCTACGATATCGGTGATTTCTTTAATAACTTCTTCAAAAACCCGCCCTTCCTTCGCAATCAACGAAGGATTTGTCGTAACGCCACAAATAACGCCCATATCATTCGCTTTTCTAATGTCATCTACATTTGCAGTATCAATAAAAAATTTCATACCTTCTTCCTCCTTATCACGAAATTTTTGTATCTGATGAAGTCACTATTCACAGCTGTTATCCCGCAGGATATTTTCATGCATTTTGTTGCTATGAACAGCAAAGCTGTGAATAGTAACCTGATGAAAGTACCTTTATTGTACCACAAATGGTTAGTCATTTCAATCCTCAGGCATCTGAAACAGCCAGATTCTTCCAGGCAGTGGAGAGCATCAGTTTAATCCGGTTCAGCTGGTTTACCTCACTGGCGCCCGGGTCAAAATCAATAGCGACAATGTTGGATTCCGGATATTGGTGTCTCAGCTCTTTAATGACGCCTTTTCCGACAATATGGTTCGGCAGGCAGGCAAATGGCTGGGTGCAAACAATATTTGGGACCTGATTTTGAATCAGTTCGAGCATTTCCCCGGTCAGGAACCAGCCTTCTCCGGTCTGATTTCCGATAGAAACAATAGGAGAAGCCATATCTGCTAAATGTGCAATATCTGCAGGTGCATCAAAATGTTTGCTTTTTTTGCAGGCGTCAGCATATGCTCCACGAAGCCATTCCACGCCTTTGATTCCCAGATTGGCGTTTCTGGCGGAGGATTTGCTCATTCCCAGCTTTTCTGCTTTAAAGTTCTGGTTGTAAAAACTATACAAGAAAAAGTCCATCAAATCAGGGACAACAGCCTCGGCACCTTCCTTTTCCAATAGGGTGACGAGTTGATTATTGGCAGCCGGCATGAATTTGACAAGGATTTCTCCGACAATTCCTACCCGGGGTTTCTTTTCATCTGTAATTGGGAGGTTATCAAAATCCTCTACAATCTGACGGCACATCTTTTTATATTTGCTGTGCGACAAAAGCTTTTTCCCGTTACATAGAAAATCGATGGCGCGTTTTTCCCATTTTTTATGCAGCTCATCGGCAGAGCCCTTGACCTTCTCATAAGGACGCATCCGATACAGGCATCTCATGAAAATATCACCGAATACAAGGGCATAAAGCCCCTTCTGGATCAGCTGCGGGGTGAATTTAAAGCCCGGATTTTTTTCAAATCCACTCAGGTTGATGGAAATGACGGGAACATTTTCATAACCGGCTTTTCTAAGAGCCCGTCGGATAAAACCGATATAGTTCGATGCCCGGCAGCCACCACCGGTCTGGGTAATAAAAATCGCCGTTTTTGTCATATCGTATTTTCCAGATAGCACGGCATCCATAATCTGTCCCACGACCATCAGGGAAGGGTAGCATGCATCATTATTTACATATTTTAATCCGACATCGACGGCAGATTTTCCATCATTCTTTAACAGCTCGACATGATAGCCGCTGTCATTAAAAGCTGCTTCGATCATACTAAAATGAATCGGTGACATCTGAGGACACAAAATTGTATACTGGTCACGCATTTCCTTGGTGAAAATCGTACGCTCAAAATTTGCAGGAACAATCGTGCGCGTCATTTTTTTTCTTTCCCGTACCCGGATCGCAGAAAGGAGAGAGCGAATCCGGATTCTTGCAGCGCCAAGGTTATTGACCTCATCGATTTTTAAACAGGTATAGATTTTTCCGGAATCACTCAAAATATCGTTGACCTGATCTGTCGTAACGGCATCCAGACCGCAGCCGAAGGAATTTAACTGAATCAGATCCAGATCGTCACGGGTTTTTACATAGTTGGCAGCAGCGTATAAACGGGAATGATACATCCATTGGTCCATAACAATCAAAGGACGTTCGACTTTAGTTAGATGGGAAACACTGTCCTCTGTCAGAACCGCAATGCCATAGCCGGTAATCAGCTCTGGGATTCCATGATTAATTTCCGGATCCAGATGATAAGGCCTTCCGGCGAGGACGATTCCATGACGTTTTTCCCGCTGCATATAGGAAAGAATTTCCTCTCCCTTCTTTTGGGTATCCTGACGGACAGCTTCCAATTCTGCCCAGCCCGCATGAACAGCTTCTTGAATTTCTTTTTCAGAAATATCAAATTCCTGACAAAATTCTTCCGAAAGACGTTTAATCAGAACCTCTTCATTAGCAAAGGAAAGGAAGGGATTATAGAAGCGAATCTTCCCTTTGGTGATTTCTTCGACATTATTTTTGATGTTTTCTGCATAAGAGGTTACAATCGGGCAGTTATAATGATTATTTGAGTCTGGAAATTCATTTCTCTCATATGGAATACATGGGTAGAAAATGAAATCCGGTTCCTGCTTGATCAGCCAGCTGATATGTCCGTGGGCGAGCTTGGCTGGGTAGCATTCAGACTCGCTAGGAATCGATTCAATGCCAAGCTCATAGATTTTCCGACTGGACAATGGAGACAAAATGGTGCGGAAGCCGAGCTTTTCAAAGAAAACAGCCCAAAATGGAAAGTTTTCATACATATTTAAAACGCGTGGCAGACCGACCGTCCCGCGCGTGGCTTTTTCTGCACTGAGAGGGCGGTAGGAAAAAATCCGTTTTAATTTATATTCGAAAAGATTTGGGATTTTTTCTTTGTTTTTTTCTTTTCCTAATCCACGTTCACAGCGGTTTCCGGTAATGAACTGACGGCCGCCGCTGAAGCGGTTGATCGTCAGAAGACAGTGGTTGGTACAGCCCTTACAGCGCGACATTTGGGTATCGAACTCCAAGGTATTGATCTTATTGATCGGGAGCATCGTCGTTTCGTATTCGTCGGTATGGCGCTCTCGCGCAATCAAGGCAGCGCCAAAGGCGCCCATGATTCCGGCAATATCCGGACGGATTGCCTCACAGCCGGAAATTTTCTCAAAGCTTCGAAGAACAGCATCATTATAGAAGGTTCCACCTTGGACAACGATATTTTTTCCAAGATCCTTTGAATCTGCAATTTTGATGACCTTATAAAGTGCATTTTTTATTACAGAATAGGCTAGTCCGGCAGAAATATCCGAAACCTCTGCGCCTTCCTTTTGTGCCTGTTTTACTTTGGAATTCATAAATACGGTACAACGTGTCCCAAGATCGATCGGATGTTTGGCGAATAGGGCCTCTTTTGCAAAATCCTGTACAGAGAAATTTAAAGATTTTGCGAAAGTCTCAATAAAAGAACCACAACCGGAGGAGCAGGCTTCATTTAACTGAACACTGTCTACCGTCTGGTTCTTGATTTTGATACATTTCATATCCTGACCACCGATATCTAAAATACAATCTACATCAGGATTAAAAAACGCGGCCGCATAATAGTGGGAAACGGTCTCGACTTCGCCTTCATCCAGCATCAGAGCGGCTTTGATCAGTGCCTCACCGTAACCGGTCGAACAGGAATGAACGATCTTTGCTTTTTTGGGAAGCAGGGAATAAATTTCTTTAATTGCCTGTATGGTCGTAGAGAGAGGGCTGCCGTTATTACTGCTGTAAAAGGAATATAGAAGAGAGCCATCCTCACCCACTAGGGCGGCTTTGGTCGTGGTTGAACCAGCGTCGATTCCCAGATAGCAGTTTCCTTTATACGAGGAAAGCTTGGCTGTTTTTACACAATGACTGTTGTGCCGGCGTTCAAATGCTTCGTATGCCTTCTGAGAGGCAAACAGTGGCTCCATACGATCCACCTCAAATTCCATTTTTATGGAAGATGAGAGCTTTTGCTTCATATCTGAAAGCATCAAAATTGCTCTTTGGAGATTTCCGGAGGCAGCTGCAGCATTAGGATCCGCATTCAGAGCAGAGCCGATAGCTGCGAACAGATGAGAATTTTCCGGAGCAATAATATGCTCGTCATCGAGCTTTAAGGTACGGATGAAAGCCTCTTTGAGCTGGTCTAAAAAGTGCAGGGGACCGCCTAAGAAGGCAATGTGGCCGCGAATCGGCTTTCCGCAGGCGAGACCGCTGATGGTCTGGTTTACGACTGCCTGAAAAATAGAGGCAGAGAGATCCTC
>CADBUD010000346.1 GCA_902797785.1 uncultured Lachnospiraceae bacterium | reverse complement strand
TGCCCTATCGGTCATATTTCGCGCCCACTGCCCCGGATTTTCATACTCTGTACGCCTTCGGTGTGCAAAAAACGCATGAAAATGCCTCGCGGGATAGTGGCTGTGAATAGTAACATAAGAACTGAAAAAAGAAGAGACAAGCCGAAAGGAGAATGAAATGGAAAAGAAACCATTTGTAACAAAGGAACAGCTGGATGAAATCACAAAGGAATACAAGACCCCGTTTTATCTGTATGATGAAAAAGGGATACGGGAGAATGCGAAGGCGGTAAAGGAAGCGTTTTCGTGGAATCAGGGATTTAAAGAGTTTTTTGCAGTAAAAGCGACTCCAAATCCATTTTTGATTCAAATATTAAGGGAATATGGCTGTGGGTGTGACTGCTCTTCTTTGACAGAGCTGATGCTTTCTGATGCAATTGGAATCACAGGAGAGGACATCATGTTTTCTTCAAATGCGACGCCGGCAGAGGAGTTTCAGTTCGCGCGCAAAATCAATGCGACGATCAACTTAGATGATATTACACATATCGAGTTTCTGGAAAAGAACGGAGGGCTTCCGGAGGTGATCAGCTGCCGCTATAATCCGGGCGGTGTGTTCAAAATGAGTAATGGTATCATGGACAACCCGGGGGACGCTAAATATGGATTTACCAAGGAGCAGTTATTTGAAGGATTCCGTATCTTAAAGGAAAAAGGAGTAAAGCGATTTGGGCTGCATTCTTTTTTGGCCAGCAATACCGTGACAAACGAATACTATCCAAAGCTTGCTAAAATTTTATTTGAGACAGCAGTGGAGCTGAAAGAAAAGCTGGGAATCTGTCTTTCCTTTATCAATCTCTCAGGCGGTGTGGGGATTCCTTATACACCGGATCAGGAGCCGAATGATATTCGCAGGATTGGGGAGGAGGTCCGGAAGGTCTATGAGGAAATCTTAACGCCGGCTGGTCTTTCAGACGTTGCGATTTATACGGAAATGGGACGTTTTATGATGGGTCCATATGGCTGTCTGGTGACAAAGGCCATCCACGAAAAACATACGCACAAGGAATATATCGGATGTGATGCCTGCGCTGTCAATCTGATGCGGCCTGCCATGTATGGGGCATACCATCATATTACCGTGAGCGGAAAAGAAGATGCTCCATGTGATCACAAATACGATATCACGGGTTCTCTTTGCGAAAATAATGATAAATTTGCAATAGACAGGATGCTGCCAAAAATCGATATAGGAGATTATCTGATCATTCATGATACCGGAGCACATGGTTTTTCCATGGGATACAATTATAACGGAAAACTAAAATCGGCAGAACTGCTTTTGCAGGAGGATGGAACAGTCCGGATGATCCGCCGGGCGGAGGAGCCAAAGGATTATTTTGCGACCTTTGATTTCTGTGATATCTTAAAGGATATGAAGCAGCAGGAAAAATAAGTTGTTAATGAAAGAGGAAAATATTATGGACGAAACGATCCGTCAAAAAATCAACCAATTAAAAAAAGAAAAAGATATCGTGATTTTAGCGCATTATTACGTCGATGGACAGGTACAGGAAATTGCGGATTATGTGGGGGATTCTTATTATCTGAGCAAAATAGCAACCAAGGTGGAGCAGCAGAATATTTTATTCTGCGGAGTACGGTTCATGGGAGAAACAGCAAAAATATTAAACCCTGATAAGCGTGTTGTCATGGCAGATGAGCTTGCAGATTGTCCGATGGCTCACATGATCAGTGTGGAAAAAATCGAGGAGATGAAACAACAGGTAGAGGATCTGGCTGTTGTCTGTTATGTCAATTCTACAGCAGAAATCAAGGCTGTATCTGATGTTTGTGTCACCTCCTCCAATGCGCTTCGTGTCGTAGAGGGATTATCAGAGAAAAACATCTTCTTTGTGCCGGATAATAATCTTGGGCGTTATGTTGCAGAAAAGCTTCCACAAAAGCATTTCATCTTTCATGATGGATTTTGCCATGTTCACAAAAGCATCGAGGCAGATAAGGTCTTAGAGGCGAAAAAGCTTCATCCGGACGCTTGTGTCCTTACCCATCCGGAATGTACCATGGATGTATTGGAAATATCAGATTTTATTGGAAGTACATCAGAAATCATTGACTATGCAACAGCCAGTGAACAGGAGAAATTCATTATCTGTACAGAAATGGGCGTCTTTTTTGAGCTGATGCAGAAAAATCCTAAAAAGAAATTTTATTCGGTGGGGCATCGGCAGTTCTGTCCGAATATGAAAAAAGTCACGATAGAAAAGCTGGTGGCAGCCATGGAAGACCTTTCACCGGAGGTCATACTTCCACAGGAGATTATGGATCAGGCCAGGATTCCTCTGCAAAGGATGCTTGAGCTGGCAAAATAAAAAACAGATGGTAAATAGCAGCAAAGTCCTGTAATAATTAGTAAGAAATCGGCATATCATATTCTATCCGGGATCGTGAATGGTATAGGAAACGAATTTATTTGTTCCTGGGATTTGATGATATCGTCAGCGAAAACCGTTGTCGTTTTTTCTGGCGGTATCATTTTTTGTACCATTCAC
>CADBUD010000345.1 GCA_902797785.1 uncultured Lachnospiraceae bacterium | reverse complement strand
GAAGCGCAGCGAAAGTCACAGAAAATCCGAGGCAATGGGCGCGAGGTGATGCAGAATGCATCATCTCTGTGCATTTTGTAACAGAGAAGCCAAAAGGGTGAATTGTTACGTGCTGCGAAAAGCAGCTAAGGAGGAATAACGATGAGAAAAAAAGGAATTGATTTTGTAATCACCTGGGTAGATGGAAACGACCCGGTGTGGCAGCAGGAAAAAGCAAAATATTCTCCTAGAAGGGAAGCAGATGTCAGAACGGAACGTTATCGGGACTGGGAGCTGCTAAAATATTGGTTTCGTGGGGTGGAGCAGTTCGCGCCATGGGTGAGACGGATTCATTTTGTCACCTGCGGCCACTATCCGGATTGGCTGAATACAGAACATAAAAAGCTCCATCTGGTGAAGCACAGGGACTATATTCCGGAGCGGTTTCTTCCGACCTTTAACAGCAATGTCATTGAAATGTATCTGCATCGGATCAAGGGACTGTCAGAGCAGTTCGTTTATTTTAATGATGATATGTTCGTGACCGGGCCGGTAAAGCCGCGGGATTTTTTTCGAGGCGGGAAGCCATGTGATATGCTGGCGTTTCAACCGGTCGTTGCCAATCCCAAAAATCCGGTCATGTCACATTTGTTCCTGAATGAAGCACTGGTGTTGTCAAAGTATTTTGATAAAAGAGAAAACGTGAAACAACAGCCGTTTCATTATTTTCATATTGGTTATCCGCCGCTGTATTTCTTTTACAATTTTTTGGAGCTCGCTTTTCCGCTTTATACGAGCTTTTATACCCCGCATGGGCCGTCACCGTTTTTGAAGCGCAGCTTTGAGGAGGTATGGGGAAGGGAAGCGGAAGAATTGCTGGCAACTTCTGCGAATCGCTTCCGGAGCAAGGATGACCAGACCCAGTATCTGTTCCGTGAATGGCAGAAGCTTAGGGGAAATTTCTGTCCGAAGAATGTTCTGCGTGGATTTTGTTATTTTAATTTGGATGATCATAATGAAAAGTTGAAAAAGACCCTAAAGGAGGGCAAGGCAAAGATGATCTGTATCAATGATGCAAATGAGAAAATTGATTTTGAACGGGTGAAATCAGACCTTCTCAAGGCGATGGAACAGTATTTTCCAGAAAAATCATCCTTTGAGCTTTATTGAGAAATAGGAGGAGTCAGGTGAATAAGAAAAGCAGAACAGAGTATTCTGTAAGGAATACGACGGCGGCAATGGTGTCCCGTATTCTTGCGATTCTCATGGGATTTCTTACCAGGGTCGTTTTTACCCATACGCTCAGTGAAGCATATGTTGGCGTCAATGGGTTATTTTCGGATATTTTAAATGTATTGTCTTTGTCAGAGCTGGGAGTCGGAACAGCAATTACCTATGCGTTGTATCAGCCAATTGCAGAGGAAAATGTGGAAAAGCAGAAATCCCTGATGAAGATGTTTCAGACATTTTACCGCGGAGTTGCTGCTTTTGTTCTGGTCGCCGGTCTTTTGGTGATTCCTTTTCTGGGAATTTTGATGAAGGAAAAGCAGGGAATCGACCATTTGATTTTGATCTATTTGATGTATCTTGCCAATTCCGTGGTTTCCTACCTTTTGATTTATAAGAGAACCCTGATTGATGCACATCAGCTCAGTTATATCGGCGTGATCTATCAGACGATATTTCTTTTGATTCAGGATGTTGTACAGATCATCCTGCTGTTGACGACGCATAATTTCATCTTGTTTCTGACCGTATACCTGATCTGTACCCTGGGAAATAATCTCTGTATCTCCAGACGGGCAGATCAGCTCTATCCTTTTTTGAAGGATAAGAAGGCAGAACCGCTGCCAAAGGAAGAGCGGGATGGTATTTTTAAAAACATTAAAGCGATGCTCATGCACAAAATAAGCTTTGTCGTGATAAATAATACAGACAATCTTTTGCTGACCTATTTTGCGGGAATCATCAGCACCGGGTGCTATTCCAACTATTATCTGGTAATCGGTTCGGTACGTCAGGTGCTGAATCAGATGTTTCAGGGGATTACTGCAAGTGTGGGGAATCTTGGCGTGACAGAAAAAAAAGAGCGGGTGAAAAAAATTTTCGAGACCTCGTTCTTTATTGGACAGTGGCTGTTTGGATTTGCGGCAATCTGTTTGTTCGAGCTTTTAAATCCTTTTGTGGAGATGAGCTTTGGAGCGAAGTTCCTATTCTCCATCGATATTGTTTTTGTGCTCTGCCTGAATTTTTACGCAACTGGGATGCGCCAGGCGACATTAGCATTCCGGGATTCTTTGGGGCTGTTCTGGTTCGACCGGTATAAAGCAGTGGCAGAGGCAGTGTTAAATCTCGTTATTTCTATCGTGCTGGCGCAATTTTATGGAACCATCGGGGTCTTTTTGGGGACGTTGATCAGTACCATGCTGACCTTTTGGATTGAGCCCTATATGCTGTATCGTCACAGCCTGGAAGCACCGGTGAGGCAGTATTTTGTAAAATATTTGTATTATGTTCTTATTTTGGGGCTGTCTTGGGGGATGACCGATTTTCTCTGCAGACAGATGACGGGTGGAATCCTGCTCATTTTTTTCAAACGTCTTGCTGTCTGTCTTTTCCTGCCGAATCTTTTCATGCTTCTGGCATATTTGCGAATGAAGGAGCTTCGGTTCGTCATGGAAAAAGCCAAAGGAATCCTTGATGCCAGAATAAGGTGTCGTGATAAGGACACACAGAACCTCCGTTGAATCGCTTTTGACGGGTACTTTAATGTAGAAAGGAAATCAGAAATGGAACGTGATTTTATAAGGGAAGAAAAAATAGTATTAAAGATGACGGCAAAGGCACTTACGATGAAACGAAGGCCGGAGCTTGAGGAAGAGGAAAAATCTCCCTATTTTATGAAAATGGAGCCGGATTGGGAAAAACTGCTTGAAATTTCAGAAAATCATGCGCTGACCTCTGTTGTCAGTGGATTGACCGAGAAATATCAGTTTCCGGAAAATGTAGAAAAAAAATTTACAGAAACAGGAAGGAGAATCGCACTTCAAAATTACCATATGCTTTTCCTGGCGAAATATCTTCTGCATATCTTAGAGGATGCCGGTATAGAGGCAGCGCTGTTAAAGGGAATCGGTACAGCAATTCGTTATCCGATACCGGAGCTTCGGAAATCCGGAGATATTGATTTGATTTTGTTCGATTCTTCGAAGCTGCCGATGGCAGACAAACTGCTGCGGGAGCATGGAATGCGAAAAAAGTCCCATCAGGACGCGAACCATCATATCGCCTACTTTTCAGAGGATTTAATTGAGCTGGAGCTGCATACCATGTTGACGGAGCCCTTTGATAATCAGAAAATGAATGATTATCTGGAAAAGCTCCTTCCTAAGCTGAAAGACCATGTGAAATATGAGGATGTGATGGGGATTTCTCTTCCTGTTTTAGGTGACGCTTATCACGTCTATTATCTGCTTCTGCATATGCTTCAGCATTTTCTGCGTTCCGGATTTGGAATCCGCCTGTTATGTGATTGGACTGTATTTTGGAATGGGACGATTGATGCAGAAGAGGTGAAAACCTATCTTCGCTTGATTCGTGAGAGCCGGATTGGGGGGTTTGCTTCCATGATTACTTCTCTCTGTATCCGTTATATGGGTCTGTCCGTAAAAAAACAAAAAGGAGACTGGCTCTGGGCCGCCAAAGATAAGATCTATTATGGAAATCATGTCTTCTGCCGTTTTTTTGATAAACAGACCTGCCGGCAGTTTTTAAGAGAAATCCTGGATGCAGAGGAGTTCGGAAAATCAGAGGATGACCGGATGGTCGTGCTTCGAGGAGGTAAGCTGCGGGATTATCTGCGGGAGTTTCATCATCAGATGCAGCTAAATTATCCAAAGACAAAAAACAAATATTTTCTTTGGCCCGTGCTTTGGATGATGACGCTGGCAAAATTCTTATATAACAATAAGAAGCTTCGCAAGACTTCGACCCTGGAAATTTTGAGAAAAGCAGGAGACCGGGGCAGACTGGCGGAAAAAATCCATATCTTTCGGTAGGAACCGCTGGGAAGGACAGACAATCAGAAGAGCAGGAAATCAGAAGAACAGGTGATTAGAAGAACTGACGGAATTGTGGGAAAAGCCCCGGAAAAATCTGGCTATTTTTTGTATTGACAAAAATACAATTTGAGGTTATAATTTATGAACAGTTAACAGCTGAAAAAATAGTGGAGGTATTGGATATGAAGAAGTATGAAAAACCAGTAGTAGTTGTAGATGAGGGATTAAGCGAAGGCGTATATGCTTCCAGTGGCGGATGCTATACCACTACCACTGACATTCGTCAGAATAATCAGGTAGGAAGAACAGACTACAGAATCCAGGTAAATGGAAAGCATGATTCAGATCACACCAAGGAGCAGCAGTGGCTTACGATTTCCTTCAATCTGCCAGTAGTTTACAAGTCCAGCAATGGTTCTCTTGTTAGTGGAGATGGTACACAGACTCTTGTTATCACATATTATTATCATCAGAATCCAATGGATAACATCGGTTTAGGTGATTTAGTAGTTGAGGCAGATCAGGGACTTGCTGTTACATCCGTTAAGATTACAGACTAATTTTTACTTGAATTGATATGATGGTAACAGTTCACCCTTATTCTCGCACAAGGTATTTTTGGTGAGTGAAGCGCAGCGAAAGTCACAGAAAATCCGAGACAATGGGCGCGAGGTGATGCAGAATGCATCATCTCTGTGCATTTTGTAACAGAGAGGCTGAAAGGGTGAACTGTTACATTTGATTTTTAAAGGACTCTTGTATCCCGAGTGGATATGGGAGTCTTTTTCTGTGCGAAAGTCATGGTACAAAAACTCTTTTTGGATATCAGGGATTTCTGTTGCCGCGCAAGATATCCCAGTGTTCTGGGCATAGGTTATGACGAAGGAAATGCGTCTAAAGGAAAGTATAATAATGCAGAAAAATGTAAATAGTATAGTAAACGCATGAAATAAATGCATTGTTATAGTAAACGCATGAAATAAATGCATTTACTATAACACATTAGTGCACACAAACGCGATAGGAAGGGTGCTTTCAGCGCCTCGCGTTTTGGCGCAATAGGAAACGAATAAATTCGTTTCCCATAACTAATAAATATGTCAGGCAGAGGAAAGTATGTTGAATTT
>CADBUD010000344.1 GCA_902797785.1 uncultured Lachnospiraceae bacterium | reverse complement strand
ACATTCATCATCGTTTGTGCCGGGGCAAAGATTCTAAAAAAATGGAGGAAAGCTGGGCGTTGCCCCGGCATAATCACAAGTATGAATACAGGAAAAATATTAAAACGAAATAAATATTTTATGATGTCCTTGATGGCAATGATGATAGTTTCTGCTTTTTTTTCTCTTGTGAAAGGAGATAAAGCTTTTGCAGCATCATCTGGTTCTATACCGGAGTGGGCAAAAAATGTGATAGAAAATTATGAGGATAAAGGATTAAAAAAGACAGAAGATGGATTTTACTATACAATGGACAGTCATGATCTGGTGCTGGGATTTGAATGGATGCGTGATTTTGGTTCCATATCGAATAAAGTATATGATAAATATAAGAAAAAATATGAAGGAAAGAAGAACTGTTGCTACTTGATTGGATACATGGGATATAAAAAGAATATTCGACTTCCGGAAGAAATAGAAGGATGCAATAGATATGTATTTTGTCTGTGTGGAATGACCGGAATGAATGATCAGGTAAAACAAGTGACGATTCCTGCAAATGTAAGAATCCTGTCTATTTTACAGGATAATCCAATGAATCAGGCTGGAGATCATAGGATTTATCTTGAGACGCGTGCATTTGACTATAAATTTCAGGTAGAAGAGGGAAACAGGGATGTAAAATCCATCAAAGGTCTGCTCTATAGCCGAGACGAGAAAATACTTTATGGTATTCCTGCTTCTACCAGAGATCAGGTGGTTGTTTCTGACAGGACGAAAAAGGTGTTTATTTCATCATGGATAAAAATACCAAGACTTGTTTTGGGGAAAAAGGTGTCTGATATTGTTACGCAGAATGGTTTTGGTAGTAGGGATATAAGAGAACTGAAGATAAAAAAAGGAAACCGCTATTTTACAGTCAAGGATAACGCCCTGTACAGCAAAGATATGAAAAGACTCTATTTTTCGCTTTCGAAAAAAGGGGGAACTTACAGGATGCCGGATCGTGTAGAGAGAATGGATTGCTATGCGCTGGAAGGGACAAATTACAGAAAAGTGATTTTATCGGATCATTTAAGAAAAATACCCTATCATGCATTAAATATTGATTCATTAGAGGAAGTGGTCATTGGGAAGAATGTATCCGAAATTGCAAAGTGTTCCGGATGGTATTCAGATTTGAAATGTATTACGATAAAAAAAGGAAATCCATACTTTATTGTGAAAAATAAGAATGAACTGTATACCAGTGACGGAACAAAATATTACTATGATGGTTCTTTTAAAACTGTTAAATAACACATTCCCTGTGATTATCTGGAAGCGATGAGAGCCCTTTATTGTAGGTAACAAAAAAAATCAGTTTCCACTGACAACTACCTTGACAATGAGTGATATCTTCTGCGATGAAAAAGGCGTCGCCAAAAAGGGAACAAGGAAGAAGGGGCTTCTTTTGGAGAGGAAGATGGCGTCCATTGCATCCTGCGAAGCTTTGCTGGAAGTGATAGGAAAAATCAGGACAATGTACGGTTGCGGCATTTCCATGCAGTCGTTCCCTCAGAATGGAAACGTCATGGACGCCTTCCTTCGCCCGGAGCACCCTATGGATCTGTGTGGGATGTATGAGAAGCTATATAAGGAGACGCAGGACGAACATGGTCTGTCGTGGGACGACCGAAAGGACGACATTCGTCACATGTTCGATGGAATCGGGATATTTGTCTTTTTTGAGGTCGCCAGAAGTGGGGAGTTCTGCGTGATCCGTTTTACGGGAAGCGAAGAAATGAAGGACGTCCTTCCGGTAGCGATCCCATATGGGGAGGATGGAAGGCTCTTTCTGTCCCTGATGGACGAGATGCTTTTAATGGCACAGGAATATAAGGAAGCACTGGAAAGGTCAGCGGAAGATTTTAAAAGGGAGCTTCGAATGTCGAATCTACGAGTGGAAGGAACAGGAGGCATCCAAGGTCAACTAACCACCGCCCATGAGTAGTTCCTATGGACGGGATATCCTGCTTAGTATTTGATAAATATGCCGCCGCACACTCGTGACTTTAGTCATGTGAGGCTTCACCAACGCCGCAGGGCATTCCTCCCCGACTTATAGAAGTCGGGGAGGAATGCCCTGCGGCGTATTTCCTTTCTGATATATTGTGTTTCGCCAAAATATATGATATAATATTTTTGGTGAAGAAAGCAGGTGTTATATATGGAACAGACAATTACAGTAAAGCTTCAGATTTTAGTTAGTCCTTCTGACAAGCAGATTCTCTGCAATACGATGAAGGCTTATTCTGATGCCTGCAACTATGTGTCTGAATACATATATAAAACCCACAACCTTAGCCGTTACAGCGTACAAGAAGATACTTATTATCAAGTGCGTGAGACTTACGGTCTCCGTTCTCAGATGGCGGTATCTTGT
>CADBUD010000343.1 GCA_902797785.1 uncultured Lachnospiraceae bacterium | reverse complement strand
AGGCATATGAACATAAGGTGGATGTCATCAATGTAATCACGGCACCTGAGATTGAGATGCTGATCATCTTTAATGAAGACAGGTACAAAGAATTCAAGAAGTCCGGGAAGAAACCAAGTGATTTCTGCAAAGAAAATTTGAGAATGACGGATGTGAAGTCATATAAATTTGTAAAGTCGTATTTTGCAGATTCCGTAGTGCTTGTAGCGGCTATAAGGAAATACCATGAAATGTCTAAAATTCGAAAGGGTGAATATACGCTGCTGGATTTGTTGAAAAACTGAAATAGATTATTAACAAGATTTTGAAATAGAGGATCTCTTCGAAGGTCCTTTCAGACTGTAGTAGACAAACGGGCAGCCACATCACCGTTTTCACAGTGATATGCTGCCCTGTGTTCTCCTTAAACCCCGACCTCCGACTTTCTTATTTTACCTTTGCATTTTTCGGAAGACTCCTTGTTATGATTTTGTTCTTATTTTGTTTTCTTTTTCAGCACCCTGCTGTAAGCTCCATAGACCTTCGTTCCATCGATGGTCTTGAATGCCCGGATTCTTACATAATAGAGTTTCTTTTTCTTTAGTTTCTTGATGGTCTTTTTCACCGTACCTGCTTTTTTGATGATCACCTTATTTGTTTTTGATTTCGTAAACTTTTTAGCCGTCGAATAGAAGATTTCATATCCGTCCACGCCTGCCTGTTTGATCCATTTTACCTTCAGCTGCTTCTTTTTTGCTGTCAATTTGTTCAGCTTCATCTTGGCAGGCGCGACTCTTATGGTCAGCTTTTTGACTGCCGCGTTATAATTTGGGGTCTGTGCCGCCCAAATCGTAATGGTCAGTTTTCCACTCTTTTTGAACTGTACCAGTCCGCTGGCGTCTACTGCTGCCATATTGGTTCCGCTGACGGCATAGCTAAACTTTGGATTTTCTTTTCCGGATGCTTTGACATAGCGTTTGGTTCCTGCCGCCTGCTTTTGAAGGATCGATGCCGTAATCACCTGCTGCGCCCTTTCAATCGTGTAGCTGATTGAGGCATCGGTCGCAAGACAATAATTGGTATTACTCAAGGCTGCGGCTGTTGCGACATAGGTTCCGGCATTGACTTCTGCTCCGCCCAATATTTCTGTGACTTCACATTCCTCTCCTTCCATCAGACCGGTAACCTCTGCCGAAAGCTTCGATGCCGTTCCATCATAGGTTCGTATTTCTGCATTGCTCCATACCACGGCCACCTCTTTTGGCTGAATGGTCACGGCAATCGGATCTGACTGTGCCGAAATCTTTTTCCCGCTCGCTGTCTGTTCTGCCGTCACCTCACATACATAGCGATAGGTTCCCACGGCAAGCCGCTCTGTGATCTCATATTCTGGCTTGACGGCACCAGCGAGCTTTTTCTTTTCCGTTCCGTCCATCTGATACCACTGATAGGCCAGACTGACTCCGGTCTTTGGTTCGACAAAGGCACTGACTTCCATTGTTGTCTTTTCTCCATAAACCAAAGAAATCTCTTTCTGTTTTTCTGTGACCTCTAAGGAGATTTTTTCCTCCACCGGGGTCTCTTTCTTTTGAATCGTCAGAGTTCCGGCTTCGTAGACAAAGCGATAATTTCCCGCACTTCCGCCAGACGGTGTCAGCTCATAGCTTCCAACAGCAGTTGGAATCGTTCCAGAAATTGACGGTGCCGTATAATCCGCTGCTGTTTTTTCTGTTTCATTCCCCACAAATCCGCTCACTTGAATCTGCAGCTTTGGCTGTTCTCCCTCCTTTATGGTCTCTGAAACATAGCCTGCCATCAGCTTCGCCTTTTCTATCTTATAGCCGATTTCTGTCTGTTTTGGCAATACATAATTCGCATTTGACAATGCCATGGCTTTTGCCGTATAGCTTCCGGCATTTTTTTCATCTCCTCCTGTTACTGTCACTTCACATGAATCCCCTGCAAGGATTCCACCTGCGATTGCGGTCACCTGCGACCTTGTTCCATCATATTCCCTTGATGCCGTATTGCTCCAGCTTAGAGTGATTGTCTTTTGTTCAATGGTCAGGGTGATCGTTTCCGACATTTCTGTCAATTTTTCTTCCTTGTCCTTATGTCTTGCCGATACCTCACATTGATACTGATAGGTACCTGCCGGCTGCTGTTTTGAAACTACATATTCTGCCGATCCTGCGCCTTCGATTTTTTCCTTTTCTGCTCCATTGATCCGATACCATTGATACTGAAGGTCATATTCTGTATCAGGAGCTGCCTCGGCATGAACCTGCAAAGAAACTTCTTCGCTCCCATAGATGGTCGAAAGCTTTTTCTTTTCTGCAGTCACGACAAGAGTTCCTTCTTCCACGGCCTTCCACTGCGCAATCAGTACCATGTCTTCCTCTCCGGCAAGGGTCTCCTCTGTAACCAGATTTCCTTCTTTATCCTCCCAGCCTATAAACTGATGACCGGAATAGAGCGGATGAGGCAGAGTTCCTAAGGCAGTCCCACTGATAATGTCAATTGGCTCCTGTGTACTTCCTCCCTTGGAATCAAAGGAAACGGTGTGTACCGTGATGTCCTGCGAAATAGAATTTGATGCCTGATCCGATACGGTCAGATGATAGCTTCCGGCACCGTTGGTCACAAAAGTATAAATCCCCTCTGTGCTGCGCTCGATGGAAATGTCTGTTTCCTTTCCTTCTGCCTTCTTCGTTACTTTTATTGCGGTTTCATTGATTCCGCTTAAGGAATCCTCTGCCAAAAACCAGATTTTGATTCCTTTCTCCTGTGCTTTCTTCTCTTTGATCTGAATCGTCGGCTGTTTCGTATCAAGCCGGTAGGACAGGGTCACCTGTTGGTATACCATTCCGGTTCTTGTGTCTTTTACATAGAAGCTTTCGCTGCCCTGAGCTGTATCCTGATCTAACAGCAATTCGCTTTCTGTTATGTTCTCTTCTGTTTTTCCGAGCAGGTATCCTTCCTGTGCGGATATTTTGACTGCACTAGAGTACCAGCCTTCGTTCCCTTCCGGCTTAGATATGACATATTGTCCATCCTCGCCCTCAACTGCCGGAAGTCTTGTGATGCTTAGGATTCCGGAAACATAGGTAAAGGTATAATTGTCAGCAGCTCCGCCGGATGGAGTCAGCTCATGCTCTCCTTCTGATGTCGGAATCGTTTCTCCGATTTTTGGCGCAGAATAATTTTTCGCTGTCTTCGCATCTTCTTCTCCGACAAATCCGCTCACCTTGATTTCCAATTTTGGGGTCGTTTTATAGCCAATGGTTTCTGATACATACGCTGCCGTCAGGACTGCCTTTTGAATCGTATAGCCCTGCTCCGTCTGTTCCGGAAGGACATAGTTTTGATTGGAACAACTGGTGGCTTTGGCCGTATAGCTGCCCGCATTTTTCTCTTCTCCACCGGTTACAGTCACATCACAGGTGTCACTAAATAGAAGTCCTCCTGCCTTTGCCATTACCTGTGAGCTGGTTCCATCATATTCCCGTGACGCGATATTGCTCCAGATCAGGGTCAGGGTCTTCGGTACAATGGTGAGTGTTATCACCTCAGACGTTCCTGTCAGTTCTACTCCATTATCCTTTCTGGTCACTGTTGCCTCACACTGGTACTGATAGGTGCCCACCGACAGGTTTTCCGGAATCCGATAGGTCGCTTCCTTTGCTCCATCGATCGGTTCTTTGGTTTCTTCCTCCATTTGGAACCATTGATATTCCAGGTCATATTCGGCATCAAGTACGACATCCGTATTTACTTCCAAAGAAGTATCTTCCTTACCATAGGTGGAAGATACCTTTGTTTTCTTTGCTGTTACAACCAGGGAACCTTCCTCCATGATTTCCCACTGCGCTGTCAGCAGAAGGTCTGTTTCTCCCGCAATCGTCTCCTCTGTGACCAGATTTCCCTCTTCATCCGTCCAGCCTTTAAAACGATAGCCCGGATAAGTCGGCGTTTTAAGATCTCCCAAGGCAGCTCCACTGACAATATCGATGGAATCTAATTCGCTTCCGCCCTTAGAATCAAACCTAGCGGTATGTACATCGATGTTCCAGGATGCCTGGTTAGATGCCTGATCCGCTGCTGTAATCAGATAGCTTCCGGCTCCACAGCTTAAGAATGAATATTCTCCGTTCGTTCTGCGTTCTACCGAAATGTCGGTCTCCTCTCCATCCGCCTTCTTTGTCACGGTTATCTTGTTCTCATCCATACCGCTAAGAGAATCCTTTGCCTCAAAGCTGACCCTCACGCCCTGCTCTTGTGCTGTTCTATCCAAAATCTTCATCGTTGGAGCCGTCCCATCCAGCTGATAGGTGATCGTCACCTGCTGATACACGGTTCCCGTCGCTTCTTTTTTTACATAGAAGCTGTAGCTTCCCTGCTCTGTTTCCTGATCTGCCATCAGTTCCTTCTCTGTGATATTCTCTTCCGTTTCTCCCAGCAGATATCCTTCCTGTGCGGATATCTTCACTGCACTGCGATACCAGCCATGATCTCCCTCCGGATGGGATACGAGATATTGTCCGTTTTCTCCCTCCTGGGCAGCCGGTCTTGTAATCCTTAGGATCCCGGGAACATAGGTAAAGCTGTAATCCGCCGCCGCTCCGCCGGATGGCGTCACTTCATGCTCTCCCTCTTCTGTCGGAATCTGGTCTGTCACGCCCGGTGCAATGTATTGTTTCGCCGTCTCTTTATTTTCCCCACCGACAAATCCACTGACACTGATTTCCAATGCCGGAGTTTCTCCAAAACCAATGCTTTCTGATACATACCGCGCTACCAGTTCGGCCGGTTCAATCGTATATTCCTGTGTCGTGTTCTGTGGAAGCTGATAGTTCTGATTGGAGAGCGCGGACGCTTTCGCTGTATACGTTCCTGCATGGCTCTTGTCCCCATTGGTCACGGTCACTTCACAGGCATCTCCTTCTATCAATCCGGATACTTTTGCCGTTACCTTGCTCTTGGTTCCATCATATTTCCGCGCTTCATATCCCTTCCAGTCCAATCCGACCGTCTTTGGTGAAATCGTCAGTGCGATATGTGCCTTTTCGGAACGTGCCTCCACTCCGTCGGAATTTTTTCCAATGACAACATAATAATAATCGTAGCTTCCGGCTGCCAGACCTGACGGAACGATATAACTTTTTTCTGTGCCAATTTTCTGATTCTGATCATCATACCATTCATATTCCAGCTGGTATCCCTGATCAGAAATCACGGATGCCGAGAGCTTGATGTCTCCAGTCTGATATCCATAGGTACCGGAAACTGTCTGTTCTGTTTCCACTATCGGTGCCTGCTTATCTACCGTATAGGTCCGCATCACCTCTTCTCCCTCATTTCCTGCCTCATCCACTGCTGCGAAATAGACCTCAAGGTTATCTCCATCCTCATACTCTTCAATTGGCAGCACAAACTTTAAGGCAGCAGAAAGATTCGGTGTATCTGCCGTATCTTTTACTTCGGCCGTCCGATATTCACTTTCGTTCTGTTTTTTGTATCTTATCTTCACAGATTCCACATTATTATCATCTGTTGCTGTAATGGTAATGGTATGAGAGGCAGGACGCAGCAGCCCATAGTCTGTCGGTGTCACGGATTCAACCTCCGGAGCTATGGTATCTACAATAGCCGTTCCTACTGCCTGAAATTCCGTATCCTTAATTTTGGCCTTGAAATTGGTCTTTCCCGATCCCTTGGCTGTCAGAAGTCCTTCTTCATCAATTTCGGCGACCTCATGATCTTCACAGCTCCACACCACTGTCGCGCCTTGGGCATTTTTTGGAGTGATTACCGCAAAAAGCTGTTTTGTCTGTCCCGTTTTTGATAGAACAATACGGTTCTCCTTTAACCCAAAACCGGTAATTTCCTGAATCGTGGAGACTACGACCGGCACACTGCAGGAAACACCGTCATAGGTAAATCGTATCGTGTATTCTCCATCTAAAATATAGGTATTCTCTGTATCATAGCTCCAATCCGGCGTCCGATAAGAAATCTGTTTTCCCTGCCGGCTGTACAAACGTGTCTCTGTTCCCTGATAACCAAAGGTCATCTGCTCTGTCGTGCCATCTTCATAGGTAATCAAAAATTCTGTGTCAGCAAGGTCACGATCTGTGTATTTTGGATTGCTGCTGCAGTATATCGTATCCGTTGTCTGAAGCGTTAAGGATTTTGCCGCCGATGCCTTAAAAAGCCGGATCTTGTAGCTTCCTGTCGCTGCTTCGTTTTTGTATTTACAGCAGAAATAGTAGGTCGTCTGACCGCTTAAGGTATAGGACAACAGGGCATTGCAGGTCCCATTGTAGCTTCCCGTGCTGCTAATACTTGAAATCGGAGCAGAAGCATCCGGGGTGCGATACAATTCCATGGTGACCGGCAGCTCTGGATCTAGGGTATTGAGATAATAAACATCTGTCTCCTGCGGGGTAAATGAAAACCAGCAAGCTGCATCCGCTTCTTCGATGTTTACCTCATATTCGGTAGTAAGATTCATGGCCGTGATGCTTTGATCTGCCTCTTTTTCCACCTTTAGAGAAAAGGCTCCTCCCGTGCCATTTCCTGTTCCATCCATTTTATGATATTTGATGTAACAGGATTGTCCGGCATAAACATAGATTCTGACCTGATTTTCAAATACATCGTCTTTGATCTTTTGCGTGGAAGGATATGCTGTCATCTCCTGGTAAGCGGCATTATAAATATGATCATATTCTATCGTGCTGCTTTTATCTGTCTTTAGAGTCAAATCGTAAAACCCATCTGTAGAGGCTTTGAATCGCAGATATCCATATCCGCAGGAACTCTCGGTATTTCCTTCATAGGTTCCACTGCCCTCTTCCATCGTTACCGCCGGCATGTCGGAAACCGTCTTGACTGTCATCGGAATGGTCAGCGTTTTTTCCAAATAGGACAGCTCCGCTTCATAAGATCCCTGTTTTAAATATCCTCCCAACGTATCGACGGTACCGGAAAGCGCAATAGCATATTCCTCTCCGGTCAGGGCACTCTTTTGATTCTCCCGCAAGGTCTCCATCGTCCCGTCCTGATACTTGATCAAAAGAGCGGAGCCACGGCGCAGGTCGTCATTTTGTTTTACTTTATCAATCTTATCATAATATACCTGCTGTGGATTGCTTGACAGTTCGATGGAGGAAATTTCCACTGCCGGGTAATTTGACAGGGTATAATCCACTCCATCCGAGGTCTTGTCACCATCGATCAACAGATAGGTCATTCCGGCTTCTAAGGAAGCGCCCAAGGTGAATTTATAGGTCGCCCCCTTCTGTTCCTGCGCGTTCTCTGTCTCAGCCAGAGCATTCATGGAGACAGCATACAGCTTTAAGGTACTGTCTGAATCGTCCAGTGTCTTCGTCATGGTATAGCGGTCTGTTTTTGACGGGGTAAAAAGATAACCTCTGACCTCTCCCTGATGGGTTTTTCCTGTCATTTCCTTTTGCTCTTCCATCGTGCCAAGGGAATCTATATGAATAGAATATCCGGAGGCTTCGGTTCGTTCATCGTTCATTGCCAGCAGGACATCATAGCTTCCCTTTTTTAAATAGGTAAAATGCCGACAAAGAGAAGTCTCTGATGTCTCCCCTTTCGCATGGGAGGCAAAGGACTCTGCACGATAAGAGGAAGAGGTCTGAGAATTTCCATATAGAACAGAAAGGGTCAGATAGCGCTCTGACAGATCGGTATTCTCATGCTCTGTCGTCAGACAGTAAAATCCATCCTCTGAAATATTCAGCTGTACAAAATCATAGGCCATGGAAAAGCTGTTGTTCTGAATTTCTGTTTCCGCATCCAATACCGGGGCTTTGGAAACCCCCAAGGTGATGCTATGGGTTGCAATGTCTTTGTCTGCTGTCACTTTTACATAATAGGTCGATCCGGCCAAAAGCTCGACCAAGCGAACTTTCTGACAAAGATTGACATAACCGGAAAGTTCCTCCTGATACTGGTTGGTAAAGATCCGTTCTTCACATCTTCCTCCCAGGGAATCTCCCTTGCTGTCATAAAAAACGACTCCAGCCGCATCATATGTTTCTGCTTCCCGGGTCGAAAGCCTGCTTTCCAAATGACACACATAGGCTCCTGATACGGACGGTGTGAAGGCATACCACCGATCGTTGTCTTCAAATTCCTGTGCCGTCTCTTCCGACTCCGTCAGGGCATCTTCGGTAATCTCGCTCATCTTTAATACGCTGATTGCCAGCTTTAAGCTTCCCTCTCCATAGGTAATCGTCAGCTTGTGCGTTCCCACTGCCAGATGATTTCCGGTACTATCATAGAGACCGGACGGCTGGGTCACTGTGATTTTTTCTCCGGTCCTTGCCCCCGTTTCCCCATAACGGATCGTTTCCTCGGAATCATCTTCATAGATGGCTTTGATTGTCAGTCCTGTATAGCTTAAGCTGTTATCCATGACATAGTAGGTCCGTTTTGGTGCTGCGACCCATTCCAGTTTTTTCACCTGAAGGCTCCGGCTGATACATACAGAAAACGTTCCTGCTGAAATATCTTTATATTTCATACGCGTCCGAAAATAATAGGTCTCCCCGGCAGTCAGCTTGTAAGTGATCTTACAGCTGTAGCCTCCGCCACTGTTATCGTCACTTGCTAACAGGGTTCCCATATTTTCTGCAAAAAGCTCGGCATAGCTGTCTGTATCCGTTTCTGCGGAGAAAAAGCGGTAGGTACCGGTCTCCTGTGGAATAAAGGAAAACCATTGTCCCTCACTTCCCTTTGGCAGGTCTACGGTCTCATATTGATCCTCGGTCAATGTCCCGATCATCAGATCGTCAATTTTCCTTAACCGAGCCGAAAGCTTGACAGAACTTCCCTCTAAAATCTTGATCATAAAATAATATGTCTTCCCCTGGGAAAGCATAAAGCGCATATCGCTCTCTCCACTGACCAGTGCCGTTTTCATATCCTCATCATAAACAGTTCCCTGCAAGGTGCCGCTATATCCATAGAGAAATCCGATTTCAAATTCGTACCAGCCGCTTTCCTCTGCTGTATATTGATACCACTGTTTTTGACCTTCCCCGCTGATGGAAGGATAGGTATAGCTTCCTGCCGTCAGTGTCGGAATCGTTTCTGCCTCAGAAAGCTTTAGAATCACAGAAAAGCTGCCATAGCTGCTGCTCTTCATTCTGATCCGGTAAAAGTAGGTCGTGCCGGCCTCTAACCGGTAACTGATCAAAAAGTTCGTACCATCTCCACCATTGTCGTTCTGATCTAACTGCTCTCCATTCGAGTCATATAACATACCTACGGTATCACCTGCGGCATCCTGGGAAGAAAACAGATAGGTACCTGTGACCTCCGGAGTATAGGACATCCAGGCAACATCCCATGATTCTTTGATGCTCCCTGCCTGGGTCTCTGAAAGTTTTAGCGCAGTAACATTTGAAATTTCCTGCTTGGTCACGCTGATGTTCAAGGTCCCGGTCAGTTTTTGAGAATCCTCATCTCCACTCTGGAATCCTGTGCACAGATAGTAGGTCGTTCCCTTTGCCAGTGCATATTTGATTTTAAAATCACTGCCTGATTTATAACTGCAGCTATCGAGCAAGGTCGCACGGTTCGATGCATAAAGCTTTAGGTAGGCATTTTCTGCTCCCTCAGAAGAAAAACTGTAGTCCGCGAACTCCTCCGGAGTAAAGGAGAACCACTGCACATCGCCCTCTTTTTCGATGACGGCGTCATAGCTGTTCCCCAACTGGATGGCTTCGACCTCTGCTTCAGAAATCTCGACTGCAAATTTGACCGTCTGATTCAGATAGCTTACCTGAACATAATGAAGTCCGGCATCCTGCATATCAAATTCTCTGCTTACCGTAAATGGAAATCCGATCTTTTCGCTGTTCTCTCCATAGGCAATGTCTTCTTCCGTTTCATCCTCATATATGACATGAAGAACCAGTCCGTCATATACAAGCTCGCTGTTTCCTGTCGTATATTGAGTCTTTTTCGGCAGGCTTCCTATGGAGATTTCCTTTGCCTTTATGATTCCCTGATAGGTCAGCTGATATGTACCGCTTCCGGCTGCGAACCGGAACCAGTATGTTCCTGCCGAAAGCTCCGCTTTAACAGAATAATTATAATTGCTTCCCGAACCTTTGACACTGTTATATTCCATCTCAGAAACGCTTTTTCCCTGGCTATTAATAATAGAAAAATTATTTCCAAATGACTTTACGATCTGGAACACGGCAGTTCCATCCTGATCGACCTTGAATTTGTAGTCGATCGTATCGGAGGAGCTAAGGCTTCCACTTACTTTTTCTCCTGCTTCGATACTCTTCGTCTCTTCCGATTCCATCTCTGCCGTCACACTTCCCTGCGCATCCTCCTTCAGCGCAGTCATCAAAATGGAAAGAGTCTGTCCTTTCTGACAGGACAAGGTATAGATATAGTGACGATAATATACCCCGCCTGTCTTTTCTGAGGTATAAGAAGAATGATAGTCACTGAAAGCTGTGCCCGCTGCGCTGTCATTAAAAAAGCATCCCGGAATCACATACCCCAGTTTGGACTGGGTATCTATTTTTATTTCATAGATTCCTTCTTTCTCTGCGGTGAACGAATAGGCATTGTATCCCGGCTTCAGGCTCTGTGCCGTCCCGGAAAGCTGCTCCGCCTTAGAGACTGTAGAGGTAAATTTGCTCCATAACCGATAATATGGATAATTGTAATTATTGATATACTGGACAATATAATCCTTTCCTGCCTCCATGGCATAGGTATATCCACTATAATAAGCATATCCACTGGAAAGGGACTGAAGGGACGTGGATTTTCCAAATTCTGCCGTAAGCTTTTTGTGGCTGTCCCCGTCCAAAACATTCACAATGATCTTGTTGGTCATATAATTATCATAATCCGTACAGTCCGTCTGTGTCGCAAAGAAATACTCCCCTGTCTGTGTCGGAGTAAAGCGATAATATCCCACCCTGTCACCCGAAAAGGTGTTGGATGGTGCCAATTGTTCCATTTCCCTTTGATCTTTTATCGTAATCTCCAAGGTCCCGGTCCAGTTCATATAGCTTAAACCTACCGGATAGGTCCCGGCCTGATTCCAATTGACCTGGCTGTCGTCTGCCTGGATATACTGGCTGTCATATCCAACATTTCCGTAATCTACGGTACTTTTTGTCGTGCTGTTTGCATAGACCACGTTCAGGTTCATCCCATAGAAATTCAGTTCCGTATCCAGTCCGAGATAATAGGTCGTCCGCGGATAGCTTTTGATTTCTGCCTGATCTACCACTCTGGACACATAGGAAATGCGGACCTGAAAGCTTCCCGTAATATATTCATAACACATGGAAGTCTGAAAATAGTACGTCGTGTCCTTTTCCATCACATAAGAAATAGAAAAGTTTTGATCGTCATTGGAGGCGTCATCATTTTCTGCTACTGCATCGCCTGAAAGACTCTCATAAAGAGAGGCCTGGGTATCAAAGGTACCTGTGGATAAAAATCGGTAATATCCCGTTTTTGACGGGGTGAACGAGAACCATTTTTTCTCCCCTTCCTCTGCAATCTGGACATCGACGGTCTCCTCATCGGACAGCTCTTCTATTTGTGAAGCATCCACCGGGGAAGAGCCACTGTTCTTCAGGGTCATCGGAAGGTCTTTTTCAACCGCAATCTCTGTCTCTTGCTCTGTCTCTTCTTCTCCCGCGGTCTCTGCCACCAGCTCTTTCTCTTCTTCTCCTGCAGTTTCTACCATCAGCTCTGTCTCTTCTTCTCCTGCAGTTTCTGCCACCAGCTCTGCCTCTTCTTCCCCAGCAGTTTCTGCCATCAGCTCTGTCTCTTCTTCTCCTGCGGTCTCTGCCACCAGCTCTGTCTCTTCCTCGACCGCCTCCGGCTCATTTACATCTGTTTTAGTCAAATCTGTAACATCCCCCGCCACAGCTTGTCCTGTATTCCCCGTCACCATGGCAATGGCTAATAAGAATGCAAGAATCTGTTTCCATTTCCTACTCTTTCTTCCCATTTTTCCTTCCTCCAATCCAAATTCTAGTAAACGCATGAAACAAATGCGTCTACCAGAACATATTATACTCATGAATGAAATAGTTACTATTCACAGCTCCGCTGTTCATAGCAACAAAATGCACATACCGAAGGCACACAGAGTGCAAATACTCCCTTCGGTCGTATT
>CADBUD010000342.1 GCA_902797785.1 uncultured Lachnospiraceae bacterium | reverse complement strand
GCAGGAAAATTTGATAAATAAAACAGCTTCTTACGTGCAAGCACGACGAATCTCTTTCATTTATCAAATTGACTGTGAATAGTAACAATCTTCTAAAAAAAATAAAAAATAGGTGAGACTTTTTGAGATCATAAAAGACTAAAGAATAGAAACGTTTCTAAAATAGAAAAAAGAAAGGATGAAAGGTTATGAAATGGAGAAAAGGTCTTACGACTTTCCGATTCCTGTTTCTGTTCGTATGTCTTTTGACAGCATCCGGAATCGGAACATTTTCACCTCCCACAAAGGCCTCCGCCATGGAACGGACTGTATCAATGAAAAAAAGCTTTCAGCGGAGGTTTGCCAAAAAGATGCTGACCATGCAAGCGTATACGACAAAAGAGATCTCATCGTTTGGATATCCGGAGCTGATCTGGTGTGATGAGAAAAAGCAGGAAGGAAAAACGATTTGCCAAATGAAGTATCATGTGGTAAAATGGAAGTCTTCAAATCAAAGTATAGTAAAGGTGCTGGATACGGGGAGCTTCTGTAACCGCAAGATTCTGCTTCAGGCAGGGAAAAAAGCAGGGACGGCGACGATCAAGGCATCGGCTGCCGGAATGAGCCTGACGTATCTGGTAACGGTAAAGGCAGGGAAGGCAAAAGCAAGAGCCAGCCTTGCAAAGATAAATCAGACCAAAAAGAAGCTGACGGTATGGGTGGATTTTATCAATCCGACGGATAAAATGAAGGAATATGGCTATGAATTTTCATTAGAGCGCAGCGTGGAAGGCAAATGGATCGGGATGAAAATGAAGAAGGAATATTCCTTTACCGATGTCGCGATCGGAGTTCCGCCCAAGGGCAGAGTACGAAAAAAATATGTTCTGAGCCGGTATTATGATCTGTCGGAGCTTCCAAAAGGGACCTATCGTTTGAAGGTGGCTTACCTAAAGCATAACGATCCGGGAAATAAAGTGGTCTTTACCATATAAGAAAGAGATTACCGGGAAACAATAAAAAAACAAAGAAAGCGGGCTGGCTATGGATAAGGATGCAGAAGCCTATTTCCGTTATTTAAATGGAGATGACACCGGACTGACGGAAATGGTGGAACGATATGGCGCAAACTTAATATTTTTTATCCATCGATACGTTAAGAATGTGGATATTGCAGAGGACCTGATGCAGGAGACCTTTTGTGACCTTATTTTTTATAAAAATCGTTATAAAGGGAAATCTTCATTTAAGACCTATCTTTTTTCCATTGCCAGAAACAAGGCGGTCGATCATATCAAAAGAGAGATGCGCTTTTCCCACAAGCCGGTCGAAGATGTACAGAAAAATCTCGAAGATGAAAAGAAACTGGAATCAATGGTAATTCAGAAAATGGAAAATAAAAACTTATATCATGCGATGGAACAGCTGAATGAAGATTATCGGAATGTGTTATATTTGTTTTATTTTGAAAATCTGTCCTATGAAGAAATCGGAAAGGTTTTAAAGAAAACAGCAAGACAGATTAAGAACCTTTCTTATCGGGCAAAGCAGTCGTTACGGGCTATTATGGAAAAGGAGGGATTTTCTTTTGAAGAGTAGTGAAGAATGGGTAAAAGGAATTGAAGAAAAATTAGAAGCCAAAAGAGTCAGACAAAGGATGATTCAAAGAAGAGTCAAACAGACACTTTCCGTAACGACAGCCTGTGCCGCAATGCTTTGTGTCCTGATCCTTGTGCCGGTGGAGCTGCGGGAGTTTCAAGGTGGAGACGAAGAGCAGCCGTTTATCGTGGAGCAGTCAGGAGGATCGGATCGGCAGGAGGAGGTTGAGATAGGAGAAACGACGGACGGGGAAGGACAACAGAGTGGGAAACAAAAGAAACAAAAAGAGAATACGGAAGAAAAAGCCAGTGTAGACAGCGAGGAGAATCGGATCGAGACGAAGGAAGAAGACCAAGGCGAGTCAGATTTGATGGAGCCGGAAAAGGAGGAACAGAATTTAAAAGGTTCATCCTCTGATCATGGGAAAAAATCAAAGGAACAAGCAGCGAATCAGACTGAGCCTGGAGCAGATTCGGAGGAATGGTTCGATCTTCCGACGGAGCCGGATGAGCCGATTCTGGAAGATCAGACGACGGACGAAGTACAGGAAACAGAAAAAAAAGTAAATATTTTTTCCGGAACAGAGCCGGTGGAGGAACCTGTGGAGGAACCGAAAGAGACTTCGGAGACGGACGAGACAGAGGAAGATATGGTTGCAGTAAATGGGGATGAGGATGATATGCCGACAATCAGCAAAAAAGTGACGGAAGAAACGGATGTATCATCAGAATCCTCCGATTCAGGGAGTGTTTCTTCGGACAGTTCTGTCGAAAACAAAGAAATGGGGCAGCAGTTAAGTATCAGATTGAGTGGAGACCTGATTCTTTGGCGGGGCAGGATATATAAGAATACACAGAAAATGGTAAAGAAGAGCAGTATTGGAGAAATGCTCGGGACGATTCAAAAGAACCTTTCGGAGAATAAAGCAATCGTTGTTACAGAAAAACTGAAATCCTCCGAAACCATGCGTGCAACAAGGGCGGAGATCGGAACAGCAGTATATCGGATGGCTTCCTATAGTGAAGAGAAATATCTGGCTCTTCTGATGGAAGGAACTTTTTTCAGGTATAAGCTGGTCAATCATTTATACTGATTAACGAAATAAGCGGCCAGGCAATCGAAGGGAGCTGCGCAGAATCAATGAGTTGTTCATCATTGATCTGCCGCAGCTCCTTTTTGCGGTTCATCCTCCGCTGTGATTTGCCGTCCCCCTCCCGACATTCGGATTTCCCGCTGCTTCGCAGCTCTCCCGGCGCATTTGCGCCTGAAATCCTCATTCTGGGAGAAATTCCT
>CADBUD010000341.1 GCA_902797785.1 uncultured Lachnospiraceae bacterium | reverse complement strand
TTGAAAAAAGAACCGGTCTATGCATTGGAGCGGAGCACAATCGTAGAGGCAATCGAGCAGTATTTCTTAGGAATCGGAGAGATGGGAGAAATCGACCTGATGGAGGATATCGATCCAGTGCTGGAGGAAGAACAAGACCAAAGGGATGCCCGGAAAATGGCAAATGCCTTTTTGAGAAGACTGAAAAAAACAGGCTGGCTGGAGGAAAAAGACGGGGGATATACGGAGGAATCCCAGATTATGATTCGTTATCAGGTCATTCCTCTGATCAAGGCTTTTGCAGAGACCGTTACGCCAAAGGCCGCCATTTATCAGGGAAAGCTATATAAGATTTATACGCTGCTGTCACATATTGCGGAGCAGAAGCATCCATATGAAACGATTCTAAAAGAAATATCTGTGGATATGGAGCTTTTAATCGATTCTCTGCGTCAGATGGCAGCGTCAATTTCTGTTTATATGGATAATTTGACCAGAGGAAAGACTCCACAGGAGGTCCTGGAATTTTTTAATCATTATGAAGAAAAAATCGTTGCGGGAGCATATCACAGATTCAAGACACAGGACAACTTTTTCTATTATCGTTCGGAAATCGGGGAGCAGCTGGAGGAATGTCTTTTGGGAGAATATGAAAGACTGGCTTCGGACTGTATTCAGGCTGAGCATTGTACGATGGAGGAGGCAGAGAAAAGGGTACGCCGGATCGTAGAGGGTTTGAAGGAAAATCTGATGGAGATCTACCATATTATGCGCCTGGTCGATGACCGGCATCTTTTGTATCGGACAAAGGCTGTGTCAAGAGCGCAGTTTTTGTTGACCGCGGACGGGAGCATGAAGAGCAAAATGATCCATCTTCTCCGCTGTTACGCAAAGGGAATCCGGGAAAAACAGGATCTTTTGGAAATCGATGATACCAAGGGAGCAACGATGTTCCAAATATATGAGACCGGTTATTTTTCTGCGGAATCGCTGTATTCTCCATCATCAAAGCGAAGAGAAAAAGAGATTTCTGTCATGGAATATGCAGATGATATCGGGGACTTCTTTTTAGAAGAAGAACAGGATCGCCTCTATCGTTTTGCTATGGGCGCTCTGACACAGGAAAATGTCAATTTGTTCGCGCAGGAGATGCTCAAAGAAAACAAGAGCATTCTGGCAAGCGAGATCTTGGCGCGGCATCCGGAGGAAATCGTAAAGCTGATCGGACTGCACACCTACAGCAAAAGTACGGAACGCACCTACGACATGTTTCCGACCGAACAGCTGGTAGAGCAGTCCGGATTGCGGTTTTATGATTTTGAGATCTGCGGCAGGAAATAAATCGATATGGGAAACGAAAAATAGAAAGGATGACGAGTCATGGAGGATCAGCTTCGGGAAGAGATCGCGGGAGATCTGCTGAGCCACTGCTTTATTGTAGGGACACAGGAGAATCAGAGAAAAAAATATTATGAAGTTTTGAATAACGAAGAAGAGTTCCGCAGAATTTTTGACGCGGTAGGATATGAGATGATTTTGCACAAGAACTTAAAGGTCGTACAGTTGAAAAACAAACGGGGACAGGGAAGAGTAGAACTGAAAAAATATGAAAGCATCCTGCTTTTACTGTTACGGATGCTGTATCTGGAAAAGAGAGAGAGCTTAGAGAGCACCCAGGAAAATATAATTCTTCGGGTAGAGGAACTCATTGAGGAATATGATAAATTGCAGCTTCCAAGGAAATTAGATCAGGATATGCTGACCAAGGCCGTTCGTACCTTCCGGAAATATCATCTGGCGCTTCCTTTGGATAAGCTCAATGATGTGTCGGCAAGGCTCCTGATTTTTCCGTCTGTCATGCTCGCTCTGCCGGATGCTTTGATTGAAGAGGCATATGAGCAGACCAAAGAGCAGCTGACAAGATATGAGGAAGTCGGGTGAATCGTTAATCCCATGAACGAAATGGCTTGCCGTTCTGTTCATATCAGGAAAGCAAAACGGAAAAGAAAATCGAAAGAAGGAAAAAAGCATGATCCAAATGACAAGGATGCGTCTGATCAACTGGCACAATTTTGTAGACAATCTCATTGATTTTAAAAAAGTAACCTACCTGATCGGAGTCAATGCAGTAGGAAAAACGACGATCATGGACGCAATTCGCTACTGTCTGACGACAAATAAGGATTTTAATACTGCCGGAAATAAAAAAAGCGGGCGGAGCCTTCAGGGCTCGGTACATGGAAAACAGCGGGCGCAGGAAGTCTATTTAAGACCGGGACATACCGTTACATATATTGGGGTAGAATTCTATGATGACAGGGAAAAACAGAATTTTGTCATCACGGCAAGAGTAGAATCAGAAGACCCAAAGACTTCCTTAAAGCAGGTATCCCAGACCTGGCATCTGACGAAATACGGACACACCCTGGAAGAACTGCCGTTCCTGCAAAAAGAGGGTGGAAAATACCGTCCGTCTTCAAAGGAGGAATTCAAGCTTCCGGAAAAGCAGATGGAAAAAGCGCCAAACCAGAAAGAAGCGCGCCGGCGGATCTGCAAGATTCTTGGAATCGGAGATTCAAATAGTACCTTGGGCAGAAAGTTCTCCGAGGTCTTTCATATGGGAACAAGCTTAGAGGATATCGCAGATATCCGGCATTTCATCTATACCTACATCCTGCCGGAGCCGGAGATGGACATGGAGTTTCTACAGGGAGATATGAGGGAGCTGAATCATTTAGAAGAAACACTTTTGGAGACCCAGAAGAGAGAGGAACTTCTGCAGGATGTTGTGGACTGTTTTGACCGGGCAGAGGGCTTCAAAAAACAGCAGAAGATCAATGAAGTGCTCTTAGCGCAGCTGGAGGTTCGGGAGCTGAAGGAGAGATCGGATAATGCAGCGGCAGAACTGGAAAAAATCGCTCATATCCTAAAAGAGTGCGAAAGAAAAAGGACCGGGCTGGAGGAGCAGCTGCAGAATGCCAAAAAGGATCAGGAGGATGCGATTCGGGAAATTGCGGACAATTCCGAGAACCAGGCGCTTTCCTATTTAAAGAAGGAGGCAGAGAAGGTTTCGTTCTATCTGTTGGAGGAAGAAAAGAAAAAACAGCAGCTTCAGGAGACCGGGCAGATGCTTTTGCGTATCATCCGGGGAATCGAGCAGATACCGCATTCCGACCTGCTCCTGGAAGGAAAACAGCTGTTGTCCATTGCGGCCAAAATGAAAAAATGCCTGCAGAACTTAGAGGATGAGGATCTGGAATCCGAAGAAAAAAAGAGGAGTCTTTCTAATCTGCAGATTCATGTAAAAAATTTTGAACAGCTTTTAAAAGAGGAAGAGGCGAAGCTGCGGATCGGCATAGCTTCAAGCCGCGAAAAGATGGCGGCAGACCAGAAGCTGTTGGCAAGGCTTCGGGAGGGCAGGATGAACTATCCGCGTGGAGTCGAGGAAATCCGCGAGGCGATCAACGGGGAGTTCCGAGCGCGCGGACTGCAGACAGAGGCAAGGGTTCTCTGTGAACTCCTTTATATGAAAGAAGAGGAATGGCAGGAGTCGGCAGAGAGCTTTTTGGGTGGCAGCAGATTTCACATTTTAGTAGAGCCGAAATACTATTCGGCAGCAAAAGCGATTTTTATCAAACATCAGGATCATGCCCGTTTTACTGCCTTGATCGATACGGTCCGTCTGTTTCAGGATATGGAGCGTATGGAGATCAAACCGAAAAAAGGTGCCCTGTCAGAGAAAATCGGCAGTGAGAATCCTTATGCGAAACAGTATGTAGACTTTCTTTCAGGAGATGTCATCTGCTGTGAAAAAGAAGAGGAATTGGAAAATAATAAACGGAGCATTACCAAAGATCTGCTCCGTTATCAGTCCTATGGACTATATAAGATGCGAAAGACAGAACCGTTTATTGGAATGGATGCGGGGCAAAAGCAAAAATCCAAAATGGAGGAAATGGTAAAGGACGAAGTGGCGTACTATCAGCAGACCTTAGAGCTGTTAGAGCAGATCGAGGAGCTTTATAAGGAAACAGGAAGATTTCTGTACGGACGTCATTTTGAACTGTTAGCCATCGGACTTGACGCGCTCCAAAAAGAACAGGAGCTGCTAAAAAAACAATCCGCCCTGCAGCAGGAAATCCGGGAATATGAGCAGAACCCGCTGCTTTTGACGATGTTCAACAAAAAAGAGCGGTGTGAACAGGTCATCAAAGAGCTTTCCGGGCAGCAGATCGATATTGAGAGCGACCGGAAGGGAGCACAGCAGAGAAAAGAGCGTCTTCTGGCTCTTTCTAAAGAAATCGGGGAAAAGCGAAAGGAAGCAGAGGAAGCATATGATAGAATCTGCCGGAAGCAGGCGGCCTATCTTCAGGAAGCGCTGGAGCAGCTAGAGAGTACCAAAAAGAATATCCGGGACTGGAAGGCTGCGATTGAAGCAGAAAACCTGAAGATACAAAACGAGGTCTCTTTGTTCGAGCAAAAGGAGCTGATTTGGAGACAGCAGAAGTATAAAGACAGCTGCCTTTGCGACTATCCGCTCGGCATGGAGGGCGAGGAGAAATACCGGCTTGCCTATGCCAATCTGGTCAACATCGATCTGGAAAAATACAAAGAAGAGCTCCGACGGGCAAAAGAGCGCTGTAAGGAGAGGTTCCGCAAGGAAATCCTATTCCATATGAAGGACGATATCGCGATGGCGAGGGCACAGTTCCGTTCGCTGAATCAGGTCATGGAAAAGCTCTCCTATGGAGAAGAGCATTACCGGTTCGAGATCCGGGGAAGCTCCGATCCGGAGTTTCAGGAATTTTATCATATCATCATGGACAAAAAGAATGAACAGATCGGAGAAGATAATGAGATCGCCTATATCCTGTCTACCCAATCGGCAGTCTACGAGGAACAGGTCGAAGAATTTATGTCGCGGATTCTGTCCGATATGGAGGACCAGGTAAAGAAAAAGGTCTCCGGGGAAGAGCGGACCGAGCTGTCTCTTTCCAAATATGTTGATTACCGGACCTATCTGGATTACGATATCATTGTCAAAAATTCGGTGACCGGTCTGGAAGTCCCGCTGTCGAAGGTCAGTGCGGATGGAAGCGGCGGGGAGAATCAGGCACCGTTCTATGTGGCGATCTGTGCCTCCTTCTTACAGATATACGATCAGAGAGAAAATAGTGTGAGATTGATTCTTTTAGATGAAGCATTCAATAAAATGACGAGCGACCGGATCGAACCGATGATGCAGATGTTCGAAGGACTTGGGATGCAGCTCGTCCTGATTTCTACCGTAGAGAAATGCTCCTCCATCTATCCATATTGTGACATTACTTATTCCATCATAAAGTCAGGAGCAAAAAATGCGGTGGCGAAGTTTGAACGTGGGAGGGCTTCATAAATGACAGAGGCAGAACAGGAAGAATTCAGGCAGGGGATGGAGACCTTTTTGACCCACAGCCTGATTTCCATGACGCTAAGCAATCCGAGAGCTTCGGAGATAAAAAAGATCAGGATTCGTCCCCTGACGATCAAGGGCGTCCTCTTTTTTCAGGCGGCGATGTATGAGGAAAAAAAGGTATTCCATAAAAATTTCAGTGCAAAGACACTGCTTTTGCAGCTCATGGAGTGGCTTGGCACCTTCCGTCAGCTGGAGGCAGACAACGAAAAGGAGCATCTGACCGTCCTGGTGAGCAAAAAAGGAAAGATCAAGCTGATAAAAAAGCCGCAGAAGCAGAAGCTGAAGCAGCAGGAGCTTTCCCATAACCGGACGAAGCATTATCTCCTGGAGGAAGGCGTTCCGATTCCTTTTTTGGTCGACCTTGGCGTCATGACAAAGGAAGGAAGGATCGTTTCCAAAAAATATGATAAATTCCGTCAGATCAACCGCTTTTTAGAATTTATTCAGGATATCCTGCCCATCCTTCCCAAGGACCGGGAGATTCACATGATTGATTTTGGCTGTGGGAAATCCTATCTCACCTTTGCCATGTATTATTATCTTAAAGAAAAGCTGGGCTATGAAGTTATGATTACCGGACTGGACCTAAAGACCGATGTGATCTTACACTGCAGCCAGTTAGCAGAGCGATATGGTTATACCGGCTGTCGGTTTCAGGTCGGGGACATTGAGCATTATCAGAGAGAGGAGCCGGTGGATGTCGTGGTCACGCTCCATGCCTGTGATACCGCGACAGACTTTGCGCTGGAAAAGGCAGTTCGCTGGAATGCCAGGGCAATCTTGAGCGTTCCCTGCTGCCAGCATGAGCTGAATGCACAGATCAATCAGGAAATATTACAACCGGTGCTTCAGTATGGAATCATCAAAGAACGAATGGCGGCGCTTTTTACTGACGGGATCCGGGCGGAGCTGTTAAAGCAGTGCGGGTATGAGGTACAGATCTTAGAATTTATTGATATGGAGCATACACCGAAAAATCTCCTGATTCGCGCGGTAAAAAAATCCGCACCGGAACGAAATCATTCATTAGATGACCTGCTTCGTTTTCTGCATGTTTCTCCGACGCTGGAAAAATTACTGGAACCACAGCCATTTAATAAGGAGTAGAAAATGAAAAATACAATCCTAAAAATCATTCTTCTTCCCATAATTTTCATCCTGGCTGTCTTGTTTTTTGAGACCTTTCATCAGGATGGGGAGGAGCAGACGACCGCGCAGATGCCGGATGCTGTCCTGCCGCTGGTGACGTTAAAGACAGGAGAGTACGAGATCAACTGCCTTCACGGGTATACAGAAAAAATGGATCTGCGGTCTCTTCGGGATACGATTACGCCGATGGGGACTGACCGGAAGCTGACCATCAAGGTGGATACCAAGGGAGCGGAGATTTCTGAAATTTCCTATGCGATACGAACCCTGGATGAGAGCCGTCTGATTGAAAATACCCGGGTAAAAGAAATCGAAGAGGAGAAGGAACAGCAGATTTCATCAGAGATCCAGATCAAGAACCTGATTGAGGACGATACGGAATATATTTTGGTGATTTCTCTAAAAATCGGCGCTGGGACAGTCTCCTATTACACCAGGGTCATTTCTTCAGAAAGCCTGTATGAGGATAAAATCATAGAATTTATTTCAGAATTTCATGAAAATACCTTTGATAAAGAAGCACAGGATCAGCTTTCCCCGTATATGGAGCCGGAGGAAGGCGCAGATAATGGATACACCAATGTTACGATCAAATCATCGCTGGATTCCCTGACCTGGTCAGACGCAAAGGTCATGCAGAGCACAGCATCGGTTCTTTCCTTAAAGGAAATCAATCAACGAAGTGCCTCCGCCGTCTGCTGCTATCTTGTTTCCATCAATTCGGGAACAGAAGAGGAGGCTTTATATCAGGTGCGGGAATTTTACCGTGTCCGTTATGACAGCAGCAAAAAGAAAATGCATCTTCTGGATTTCGAACGGACAATGGAGGAATTTTTTGTGCCGGAGCAGCAAAATATCACGGCGGATGGTCTGTCACTCGGAATCCAGACAGAGACAGCAGAGGCAAAATCCAATGAAAACGAAACCATCTATGCGTTTGTTATCAACCGGGAGCTATACACACTGAATACGGGAAATGGGAAGCTGACGGATATCTTTGGGTTTCATAAGGCAGGAGAGTATGAGGAACGGAATGATTTCCCGGAGAATCAGATCAAGATTCTTCATGTTGATGAAATCGGAAATGTCGTATTTGCCTGCTATGGATATATGAACCGGGGAGAGCATGAGGGAAGAGTCGGAATGTCCGTCTATCGTTTTGACAGTGCCTCGAATGCCTATGAGGAGCAGATGTTTCTTCCCTATGACGGCTCTTACCGCTATCTTCGGGAAGATTTGGAGCGGCTGCTCTATCTGAATGAAAATGAGCAGTTGTTTTTTTTGATGAACGGGACGGTTTTCCGGATCAATCTGGAGGATCATCAGATCGATACCCTGGCAGAGGGACTCTCTCTTACCGGACTGCAGGTATCAGAAACAGAAAAGACTATTGCCTGGATGAAGAGTGGTCAGGATTCGTCCCATGTGACGGAATACAATCTGGAAAAAAATCAGGAGTTTGAAATTTCTGTCGCCTATGGGGAAAACATTGTTCCACTGGGATATCTGGGAGGGGACTTTGTTTATGGAACCGTCAAGGAAGAGGATATTTATGAAGATCTTTCCGGAACGACCATCCTGCCGATGGAGGAGCTTCTGATCCTGGATGAAAATAATGAAGTCGTCATGCAGTACCATCAGGATGGATATTATACGGTCAAGGCCACAATCGAGGAGAATACGATTCACCTGGAACGGGTTCAAAAAAAAGGAGACGGTTTTGTCAAGGCTTCGGTCGATAATATCGTAAGCAACCGGGAAGAAGAGTCCAAGACAGTCAAGGCAGAAAAAAAAGCAGATGGGAGCAGCCGGCTGATCATGAAGGAGGATTATTCCGGGGTTTCCATTCATGCGATCGCAGCGAAACAAGTGCTGTATGAACGGGATACCCTGGTAGAAATCGAGACCGAGGCAGGAAGCGAGTCCAGATATTATGTTTACTACAAGGGAGAATTGCAGAGCATCAAAAACACAGAGGCGGAGGCCGTGTTGGAAGCAGATGACAATGGAGGCGTAGTGATCGGAGCTTCCGGAGAATATCTTTGGGAGAGAGGAAACCGTCTGGTCCGGACGAGACTGACCTCCATAGAGGCGATGAATCTTCAAAAATACAACAATTCGGTCAATGGCTGTATCGAATATATTTTGCAGTCACAGGGAATCAGCGTCAATGAATCGACGATTTCCGGACAGACGGCTTTTGAGGTCTTAAATAGCATGATCGAACATTCCGTGGTGCTGAACTTGAGCGGATGCCGTCTGGATAATGTTCTGTATTATATCAGCAGGGGTTATCCGGTCTTTGCTATGACGAGCACGAAAAAAGCCGTTCTGGTCACAGGATATGATGAGCTGAATGTCTACCTGCTGGATCCGGCGACAACGATTACGAACAAAGTCGGTTTCAACGAAGCACAGGAGAGATTTGAGCGCGCAGGAAATATTTATATTGCATTTATGATTCAGGAGGATCAGGATTAAGAGCTGTTCAGGGAACAGTTCCTAAGGATCAAGGAGGTAAGCCGATGTCGGGGAAAAAAAAGAAAAAGAAGCCGTTTCCAATGCTGAGATTTTTTATCTATATCTCCCTTTTGATGTTTTTTCTTTTGGTGGCGGCTTTGATTTTTTACTATGCCAGTGGATATGGAGGCAAGGTCGATGCGCTCCGGCGGGATGCCAGAGCTAAGGTGCGCGCCTCGTCAGAGGCTGATTTTCGGGCGTCCCAGACCAGTCTGGTCTACGATGCCAAAGGGGATCTGATTTCCGTTCTTAAGGGAGAAAAGGATGTGTATTACCTGGAGTTCGATGAGATTCCGACCGATGTATTCCAGGCGTTCATTAGTATTGAGGATAAAAAATTTTACCGCCATAATGGAATCGATCTAAAGGCGATCATCCGGGCGGCAAAGTCCCTGATCAAAAACAAAAAAATCACGCAGGGAGCCAGTACCATTACCCAGCAGCTCTCCCGGGATATTTTCCTGACGCAGGAGGTGAGCTGGACCAGAAAGGTGGAAGAAATCTTTATCGCCCTGGACCTGGAAAAAAAATACAGTAAGAATAAAATCCTGGAATATTACGTTAACAACATCTATTTTGCCAATGGCTATTACGGCATTGAAGCGGCGAGCAAGGGGTACTTTGACTGTAGTGTAAAGGATCTGGATTTGTCACAGATTGCGTTTCTTTGCGCGATTCCAAATAATCCGACGCTGTACAATCCGCTGGAGAATTATGACAATACGATAAAGCGGCGCGACCGGATCTTAAAGCAGCTTCGGGAAGACGGAAAAATCACGGCAGAGCAGTACCGAAGCTCAACAGAAAAAAAGATACGGTTGAATCCATCCAAAAAGGTAGAAAAAAAGGACTATGTAGAGACCTATGTCTATTCCTGCGCTATCCGGCAGCTGATGAATGTCAGGGGATTTAAATTCCGGACCGAGTTCTCCGGGGCAGAGGATAAAGAAAACTATCAGGAGATCTACGAAGCGACCTATAATGACTGCCAGCGGAGCCTCTATACCTCCGGCTACCGCATCTATACTTCCATTGATATGAAGCTGCAAAAGCAGCTGCAAAAATCCATCAATGAAAATTTAAAAGAATTTACCGAAAAAAATGAAGAAGGAATCTATACCCTTCAGGCAGCAGCGACCTGCATCGACAATGAAACCGGAATGGTGAAGGCCATTGTCGGCGGAAGGAATCAGGATCTTCCGGGCTATACCTTAAACCGTGCCTATCAAAGCTATCGTCAGCCGGGAAGCTCGATCAAACCGATTTTGGTCTATCTGCCGGCTCTGGAAAAGGGATACACTCCGGATACGCAGGTCAATGATGAGCCGATTCCGGATGGCCCTTCCAATGCGGGAGATGGATTTTTGGGCTGGATTACACTTCGACAGGCTGTCGCGAATTCAGTGAATACGGTTGCGTGGAGACTGCTGGAGGAGCTTCATCCGGAGACCGGGTTTGCCTATCTGCAAAAAATGAATTTTTCCAAAATCGTAGAAGAGGATTATCGTCTGACCTCCGCTCTGGGAGGACTGACCAATGGAGTGAATACGGTAGAGATGGCCTCGGCCTATTGTACTGTCGAACATGACGGACTGTACCGTCAGCCGGATTGTATCCAAAAAATCACGGATTCTGAGGAACAGACGCTTTATCAGCAGGCGCAGGAGGAGGTCAGGGTATATGAAAAAAATGCTTCCCGCATGATGACGAGCATGATGGAGTCCGTTATTACCGAGGGGACAGGATATGGCCTTGATCTGACCGACATGCCGGCAGCAGGAAAGACAGGAACGACGAATGACAATAAGGATGGCTGGTTCGTAGGTTATACAGCCTACTATACCACCAGCGTCTGGGTCGGTTACGATATGCCAAAGGAGCTTCCGGGGCTGACCGGGGCTTCCTATCCTGGCGCGATTTGGAAGCAATTCATGGAAAAAATTCACAAAAACCTGCCGAAAAAGGAATTTCTCCCATATCTGACCTATGAGGACGAACAAGAGAAGAAGATCGCGCCGGCTTTGCAGACTCCGCAGGAAGTCCCGCCGGAGGCACCAGTCGTGGAGCAAAATCCGGATCTGCCGCAAGAGCCGCTGCTTCGGGATGATGAGGTCGATTCTCTGCCAGATGAGGCGGAGAACATGGAGGAGGAAGAGCGGAGACGGTCCGAGGAAGAAAATTCACAGAATCAGCAGGAGACTGTTCCGCCGGATTCCCGGGAGGAAGAGAACGGAGGACAGCAGTCCCAGCCCCAGCCGGAGCCGTCCGGGGAGACTGGGGAGAC
>CADBUD010000340.1 GCA_902797785.1 uncultured Lachnospiraceae bacterium | reverse complement strand
TCAAAATTGCAAATTTATTTATGAACAGTTCCTTAGCACTCAAAATAGGCTTATAGATATCCAGATTTTAGCACATCCGGTCAAAATTGTGACGTTTTGGTCACAATTTACCAATTTATTGTCACGAAATGCAAAAAGATGTGCCCTTTCGGTCACATCTTTTTGTATTTTGCATTAAAAACAGTTCCTACTTTGAGTCTGGCAAAGAAGTTTTCCATCTACGTCAGCTGCCGCAGCGCGATCGACGCGAAGCGTCCGTTTTGCGCCATCAGGCTTTCATAATTTCCTTCTTCAACGATCTGTCCCTTTTCGAGATAGATGATCCGGTCGCAGTCCTTGATCGTAGAAAGACGGTGCGCGATCACGATCCTCGTGCACTTCATCTGGCGCAGGGTCTCTACAACGATCGCTTGAGTCACATTATCGAGGGCGGAGGTCGCCTCATCAAATAATAGGATATCCGGCTTGGACGCGATCGCTCTCGCGATCAAAAGTCTCTGCTTCTGTCCGCCGGAGAGTCCTCCTCCCCCATCGGATAACATGGTATAGATTCCCATCGGCATTTGCTCGACATCCTCTAAAAGGCCCGCGCAGCGAAGCGCGTCCCACGCCTCGTCGATCGAAAGATCCGGCGCGCAGATGGAAAGGTTCGATAAGATATCTCCGGAAAAGAGCTTGCCATCCTGAAGGACGACTCCGATCCGCCGGCGCAGGGAAGGCAGATCTAACCCGCGGATATCTTTTCCATCAAAATAGACCGAACCGGTCTCTGGAACTTCAAAGCCCATCAAAAGACGCATCAACGTGGATTTTCCACATCCGGAGCTTCCAACGATTCCAAGATATTCTCCCGCCTGAATGTGAAGATCTAATCCATTGATCACGTAAGGCATTTCCTTGGTATAGCGGAATCGGACATTGGACAGTTCGATGTTTCCTGTCAGTTCTTTTACGTATTCCCCTTCCTCAAAAAGCTCCGGCGTTTCCTCCATTAATGGACGGACCATTTCGACCGCCGGCTTTAAATGGCCAAACTGTACCGCAAAGTCCGCCAGTGCCATGACGGAGATCATAAACGCAGAAAAAGCGGTCTGAAAGGCGATAAAATCCGATGCTGTCAATCCACTCTTCCATGCCAGAAAATACAGGGCAGCACTTCCAAAAAGGGAGATCGCTCTTCCCAGTACAGCCGAGATCTGAAGATAATATGGCGGAAGCAGGGGCATCTTTTTGTAAGCCTCTGACCAAAAGCGAAATGCCTTGATCTCAGATCCTGAGGTCCTGATCTTATCCATTCCGTTCAACAACTGATACGCCACACTGACCACCCGATTATTGACTTCGTTCTCCTTTTCCCCCCGCCTCATCTGCATAGCACCTTCCAGCAGAATATTCCCCAGCAAAAGTAATATGATCACAATGGACGGAAGCAGAAGGGACGAGGCAAAGGTGGAGATCTGGAACAGATATACGACGGAGAGCAGAGCTGTTAAAGCGGTCGGAATCATTCCGCTTCCTAATATTTCACAGATTTCACCTACTGCGCTGATCCGGTTATAGATCTCTCCGGAGTCCTGACGTTTGAAAAAAGGAACCGGAAGAGCAAATAGCCGGCTTAGAATCGCGCTCTGTCCGGCAATTTCCATTTTATTTCCCAATCTTGCCACCAAAATGCTCCTCGAGAGTCCGATCAAGGTAGAGAAAATCACAGAACTGATCAAAAGTACCATGATTCCCGGAATCTCCGATACGGTTCCGGAAGGAATCGTCACATTATAGATCACGCTATTAATATAAGGAAGAATCAGTCCACAGAGCTCTAAGAACAGACTGATCCCGACGATCACAGCCAGATCTGATGCCGAAAAGCTCTGGAACAAAAATTTCCAGAGCGCCTTCATTCCGGTCTCCTGTAAAGGAATCGGTTTATAAAAGCAGTATGCCTTCTCCTGAATGCTCGCTGCCAGCTTTTTATCTACCGTCTGATGGTGGTTTCCAAAATAAATCTCATATTGATCCCGCTTTTTGGGAAGGACTGCTGCCTGATTTCCATGTTCATCCACGACAAGAAGCGGAAGGGCTGGATTTTTCCACCAATCTTTTGAAAGTGTGATCTTCCTCATCATCAGACCGCTGCGTTCCATCACATAGGAAGCAATCTCTTCTTTTTTCTCATGGGGGATTTTAGGAGCTTTCATTCCAAAATAGGAAAGGATCCGAAAAATCGCATGTCCTTCTTCCTGCTCCTCGTTTTCCATCACAGCCGATCCGCCCTTTTTTTCTCCCAAAATATCCCTGTAGATTCCTGTTACGGAACGCAGGAACAAGGTCTGGTCATTCGTTCTTTTTTGTTGGATATTGTTCACTCGATTCTCCTCTCAATCACTTTTTACCAGATTCGCATAAGCTCCATCCTGTTCCATCAGTTCTTCATGCGTTCCCCGCTCTATGATCTCTCCCCGCTTTAACACGATGATCTCATCTGCATCCCGAATCGTCGATAAGCGGTGGGCTATGATAAAACAAGTGATGTTACGTCGTTTTACTGCCTGCATGATTTTTTGTTCTGTCAGGACATCTAAGGCAGAAGTGGCTTCATCTAAGATCAACACGGATGGGTCTGCGGCAAAGGCTCTCGCGATCTCCATCCTCTGTCTCTGTCCTCCCGAAAAATCAGAGCCGCCTTCGCTGATGTGATATCCGTATCCGTCCTTTCTCATCATGATCTCATCATGGATACAAGCGTCCCTGCATGCCTGTATCAATACGGAATCTTCTATTTCCGGATTCCACATGGAAATATTATCCCGAATGGTCCCCGCGAACAGGGAAATATTCTGATCTACCACTGCAACGGAATTCGTGAACAAATAATGGTCGATCTCCTGCTGCCTCATGTCATCGAACCGGATTTCCCCACTGTTCGGACGATACAGACCACAGAGGAGCTTTGCCAAAGTGGATTTTCCACTGCCGCTTCCCCCCGTTAATGCGATCACCTCTCCCGGCTTTGCATGAATCGTGATGTCAGAAAGCAGGGGCGGCGTTACCGGACTATACCCAAAAGATACTTCTTCTAAAGAGACCCTTCCGGAAAGCTTTTCCCTCTCCATCTCTTTCTTAGGTTCGAAAAACAATTCCTTCTCCAAGACAGCTTCCTCAAATTCCATGACGTCCCGAATCCGGTCAATGCTTCCGGACAGTTCCTGTACGGACTGTACACAAGAAGCAAGGGAATTTAAAGGAGAAAAAAACATCTGCGCAAAGGATTGGAATGCCACCAGCATTCCTACTGTCTGTCTGCCTTCAAAAATAGCGTAAATTCCAAAGATCAGTACCAGCGCATTTCCCAGACCTTCAAACAAAGGCGGAAGGCTCCCAAGATATACTTTATTTTTTGTCAAGGTCTGCTTTGCATTATCATATTTTGCCTGATATCCCAAAAGCTTGCTCACCATGCCGCTTTCTGCCCCGCTCGCCTTTACTGCCTCCATCATGGAGATTCCTGATAACAGGGTTCCGGACAGCTTTCCATGATCGCGTCCGATGCTCCTTGTAATATTTTTGTTTCCACGGGAAAAGAGCAGCACAAAACCAAGCTGCAGCAGACCGACCATCAACAGCAAAAGTGCCATCTTCCCGTCAAACAGAAGCATCACGACAAATAGCCCAAGCATAAAGAACAGATCCATTACTGCAGGGATCAGCTGGTCGAATAACAGATTCGCCAGCGTTTCATAATCCGATGATCTGGATACGATATCTCCGGAATATCTCTGTGCAAAAAAGGCTGCCGGAAGACGAAGCACCTACCAAAAAAATGACACTGATGCAGATATGGAAAATTTCGCCTTCATTCTGGTCAGGACCATGCTTTTTAATCCTCCAACGACCAGAGCGAACAGACCGGCCGCTCCCATGGCGAACAGCAGAGGGAACAGCCATTCCGATGAGCTTCCCAAAAGAATCTTATCGGTATAGATTTTATAAAAGACCGGAGGCATCATATGAAGAAATTCATAGATGATTCCAAGAACTACAACAAAAAAAAGCGGACCTTTCATCTTGAAAAGATGCTTCTTTAAAAAGCCAAAGACATTCTCCTCTTTTCCGCAGGGCTCAAAGCTCTCTCCTTTAGCAAATGACAGCACAATTCCTGTAAAGGAAGAGGCCACGGTTTCCATATCTGTCAGAACTCTGCCAAAGGCAGGATCATTGATGATGGCTTTTCCCTTTTTAAATCCGCACAGGACCACGAAATGATTAAAATTCCAATGCAGGATGACCGGAAAATCGGTCATTTCCATCAGTTGTTCCGCACTCATTTTAAACGCTCTGGTCTTTAATCCATGGCGGACTGCGGCTTTTGCAATATATTTCGCAGAGCTTCCATCACGGGTCACATTACAATCGATCCGCAGCTTTTCCAAGGGAACAAAACGCCCAAAAGATGCCAGAACCATCGCTAAGGAAGCAGCACCACATTCCACTGCCTCCATCTGAAGAATGACTGGGACTTGATTCCTCTGTTTCATAGTATGCTCCTCCTTATTCTTTCAACAGCTCATAAGGATGATATTCCTGCTTTTGGATCCTAACATGGCATGGATCGCCGGATTTGATCGAGAGTCCCTCTCCTTTGGGATTGGACCAGATATATTCTCCCGTTTCCTGCCCCACGCGCAGCTGGATCGTTACCTCTACACAATTTGCTGACTCCATCAGGCCCTCGACATAATCCATGGTCCCCATATGCTTGAGGATATGGTTTTCTGTTACGATGCTCTCCGAAATATCGGAAATCACTCCTTCCATATATCCGACCTCTTCCCTCATGGCATAGGAAGGTGTGATCTGAGCCTCCATTCCTACTTTCAGGGCTCCCGCCTCTTTTTTCGGCACATACAGATACACCTCTTCATAGCTGCCAAGATCCTCGGGAATCATGGTCGCGACCACTTCTCCGGCGCGGATCACGCTCCCTCCTAAGCTGACCTGTGAAACGATTCCATCCTGCTTGCTCTTTAGCAGCATCTTCCCTCTTAAGGAGAGGATCTCTTCTTCGATTTTTACATATTCTTCTGACGTCTTTTCCTGTTTTTTTCGTTCCTCTAATAATTCTTCGATCCGGTCTAATATTTCATCATTGGAAAGAACCGCGATCAGATCTCCTTCTTTGACATAATCGCCCTCTTCTACCAGAACATCCTTTAAGATTCCTGACTCTTCTGCTCTTAAGCTGATGACATTATTGTGATTAAAAAAGACCCCCGAATAATCTTCCCCATTCGAGATCGTGCCGATGAAAAACCAGAGTATGGCTGCCGATACCCCTACGACTAAGGCAGAGAACAAAATCCAGGAACCCGAGGAAAGAAGTTTTACCTGCTGATCTAACTGTTCCGGTGTGGAAAGCTGGTCGAGCGCTTCCTGATTAAACAAATCCGATTTCATTTCTTATTTCCTCCCTCTTATTTTTTCTCCAAAATCACAAATTCTTTGTTCCTGCAGACAAAGACCGGACAATACTCGGTCTGAAGACAGCCCTTTTCATCAAATAAAATTTTTCCGGAAATGCCCTCATGCCCCTCTTCGCTCCGAAGCTTCTGCATCAGCTGTTCTCCAGTTATTACCCCGTCTTCGCAGCACTTTGACAGCATACAGATCAGATCATAATGCTGGATGGCTGAGGTGGAAAAGGTCTCCTTTGTCTCCTTTTCATATTTTTTAATAAAACGATCTAACTTCGCACTTTGCTGATAAGGATATGCCGGAACGATCATGAGCCCTTCCATTTCTTTTCCATGTTTCTTTAAGATCTCGGTCTGATCCAGTGCATAGTCCCCGAACAGCACCATATCGGGAATCTGCTTTTTGATCTGGGTAAGCGCATTGACACTGTCTTCTGAATGATAGAAATTCATTACGACCGTATCCACAGAAAGCTTTCGGCACTGCTGTAAAAAATCCGACATCTCTTCCTGTTCAAACGGTCCCGCCTCCGAATAGCACAGGCTGCTCTCTTCCTGTTTTAATAATGCGGACTGCAGCCCCTGAAGCTCCGATTTTTCAAAGGCAGTGTCTGAATGACAGAGTGCAATATTTTTCGCGCGGTATTTGATCAGATATTGGCCGATTCTCTCTCCGATGGACTTTCCACTCAAAAAATCCGCAAAAAAATATTCGTATCCCTGTTCTGCCACCTCATCGTAACAGCCCGCTGTGACCAGAAACGGTTTTTTCGCTTCTTCAAAAAATTCCACTTCCGGACCAATGGAATCAAAATTCTGAAGGCTCAAGACCACATCTACCGAATCGTCCTTTGCTAAAGCTGCCGCAAGGGACATTCCCCGAACGTAATCGCCCTCATCATCCACAAGCTCTACCGTAATTGGCACGCCCCCGTCCTGTTTAATCTGCTTGAGCGCCATCTCAATGCCATTTTGGATTCCTGTATCATAATAATAGTACTCCCCGCTATCTAAGATCACCAGATGAAGCTCCTGTTTTTCCTCTGCCACCTCACCTTTTCCAAACCGAAGATAGAAAAAAAGTCCCCCTCCCAGAGCCGCTGCCAGTAAGAATACGATCGTCGCCAGTATCAGTTTCTTTGTTTTTTTCATTTTTTCCTCCTGTGTCAAAAGAATGGTTCTTGTTCACAGTTCCTGATGCATTCTTATTACCGTAGCATATTTTCCTCCATTTTACCTTTTTTTGTCACGAACAGCTTATTTTGTGTCACAAAAGATGATTCTGTAGAGTTCCTCTGTAAAATAATGTCCCGCTTTACGCACGCATTTGACGGTTACGTTTCCACAATAGAACCGGCTCCATTCCCGATATCTTTTCTGCCAATTTCTGGTCAAAAGATCCTGCTCCCCAAAGATCAGGGTCAGGGGCACCGATCGTTTCTTCCCGCCATCCTGCTCCATATATTCAAAAAAACGATGTGCATCCCTTCGGAATCCTTTCATTTTTCCAGAAAAATCTCCCTCAGCCTGCCCAAAATACCGCAAAAATCGAACGATACTCACATCGCTCATAAGGTCCCAGATGCAGAACCGGTGCCTGCCCAAATGAAAATACCGGTCCGGCAGGGAAGCAGCCAAAATGACCCTGCAGACCTCCTGACCATGTTCCAATAATCGGGCGCACAGCTCGGTTGCCAGTGCACTTCCGACACAATACCCCAGAATCGTGATCTTTTTCTTTTCCTGCTCCTCACCGATCTTTTCTGCCAGAAAATCTGCTGCCTGCGCAATGCTCCATTCTCCAAAATCCATCATCCGGACTACACAAAGATCATAGGAGCTGTTCTTTAAGCTCCCTGCCAGCTCCCCAAAGACCTCACTTTCTCCTCCGCCATAGGGAATGGCAATCAGCAGATGATCTTTCCCGTATCTTGTCAGATATTCCAGTCCCTTGATTTCATTTTCAGATGGCTCTTTGGCGCTTCTTTGATCCCGATGCTTTGAAAGCTCCTCTGACAATTCCTGTATCGTAGGATATTCATAGATGGTCGCATAGGAACAGTCATATCCGTCTAAGCGCAGTTCTCCGATCAACTGCATGGCAGTCAAGGAATCCAGTCCTTCCTCAAATAAATTAGAGGCAGCGGAAAAGCTCGTATCCGGAAAAAATTTGATCAGGTGCTTTAACAGCCGCTCTTGATCTTTTGAGATTTTTTCGCTGTCTTCCCCCCGTTTTTCCTCCTGCCGGCACCTGCCGATCAAGGCATCGACATCTAATTTTCCATTCTGCTTTAACGGAAACCGATCGATCCGGTGCCATACCTTCGGAATATGATAGTGTGGAAACATCGGCTCCAAAAATCCTGCCGGATTCTCCACTTCCCGCCCCGCTTCATAAAAGGCTTCCAGCCGGTGATCATGGATCAGGACATGGCAGGCTCTAATATCCGGATGTTTTAGAATGGCGTGTTCTATGCTTCCTAAGTCCACTCTCATGCCCCGAAGCTTTTCCTGCTGATCTCTTCTTCCCCGATAATACAGCTCCCCATCTTCTTCTAACACACAAAAGTCCCCTGTCCGGTACATCCGTCCGGCGGGATACCGTTCTGTTCCCCCGTCTTTTTTTTCGACCTCACAAAAACCGCCCTGCTCTTCTTTTGCATACCCCATCCCGACCAGATCGCCGAACACACAGAGCTCTCCCTCCACTCCAATGGGAAGAATCTCTTCGGAATCCGGCGGCATCAAAAAAAGTCTCGTATTTGCCACTGCTTTTCCGATCGGGATCTTACGTTCTCCCCGATGACATTCATGGTAAGACACATCGATCGTACACTCTGTCGGACCGTATAGGTTGATGAGCCTGACCTTTGGAAACGTCAAAAAAACACGTTTAGCAAGCTCTGCTCTTAGTTCTTCCCCACTGACAAAGATTTCCTCAAGCTCCCAAGATTTCTTACGTTCTCCCTCCTCTTTGCAAAGATAGTTCAAGAACGCCTCCAGCATGCTTGGGACAAAATGAACTCTGGTGATCCGCTCTTTTTTTATCGTATCTGCGATCTCATCCGGAAGGCGTTCCGCTCCCTCTCTCAACAGATACAGACGTCCGCCATAGATCAAGGGAAGAAACAGCTCCCATAGAGAAACGTCAAAGGTCGTGACCGTCTTTTGAAGCGTTATCCTGCCGCAGCCATATTTTTCCATTGCCCACTGCAGCCGGCACATCAAAGAATAGTGGCTGATCTGTACCGCCTTCGGCGCTCCGGTAGAACCAGAGGTATAGAGAATATATGCCCGTTCGTTCTGAAGCTCCTTTTTGTCCCATTTTTTTCTCGTGTCCAAGAACGCCCGTTCCCATATATTCTCTGAGGTCTTCGGATTCGCATTTCTACTTGAAATCTCTTTCCTCTCATCTTCTCCCGCAAAAATCGCCGCCTCTTTTCGCAGTTCCTCTTTTCGACGTTTGGATTCTGTCACAGAAACCGGCAGGAATGCCGCCTTGCAATGCAGGACTGCCAAAAGAAATACCGGCAGCATTACCGATCGTTCCATACAGACTAGAACGACCGCTCCCCTTCCTGCCCCATGTTCTCTGAGCCAATCCACTGCCTGATAGAACCACAATAGAGCATCCTCATAGCTCCATATGCTATGTTGATCTTTCAGGAAGACGTCATGACATTTTAGATCCTCCTGATTTTTTTCGTCGATCGATTTTGTCCGTGATTCCAACTGTTCCTGATAATACTTAGCTCCCCGCAGAAGAAATTGCTGGGAAACCGTAAACTTTGGATCCACTTCTATTTCCGCATTCAGCTTTTGATACGCCATCCGGTCAGCTTCTGTCAACAGGGATACCTGATCTGCTCTTATCCCACCCAGCAGCTGTTCCAATACAAAAAAGACCCGCTCTCCCCATTTTCGCACTTGTTCTCTTGGGAAGCGTTCGATCTGATAAAATATCGTAAGCTCTCCTGTCTTTACCGCATCATTGATCCAGACACGAAGCGGCGTGTCGATTCCCTCTCCCAAAACCTCCCGATACTCTGCTCCCTTCTCAGTCAACAACCTCTGTGGATGATAGGAAATTAAAAGCTCAAAATCCAACTCCCTTTCCGGTGCCAATTGTTTCAACTGTGCCAGACTGTATTCTCCATACCGCATGCCTACAAGAAACTGTTCCATCAGATAGCTGCACTGACCCATAAGTCCCCCTTCCTGAATCCGAAAGGGAATCGGAAGAACCCGACTGAACAGTCCTACGATTTCTTTTTCCTTTTGCCTTCGGTATTCTAACATCCGTCCGATCACTCCCTGCTTCTTTCCCGTCCTGTGAAGCATTTCCACAAAAAAGGCTGCATACCAGATGGACTCTGTCGATACCTTTTCCATTTCGGACCTCTGTCTTAGCTCCTGACAAAGTTTTTCCGGAATCCTAAGATTTAAGACTTCTGCTTTTGAAGACAGCGCCGTCCTTCCTTTCCCATGAGGATCTGACAGACCAAAATGAGCCTTGAGCCACTTTTCTGTCTGTTCTTTTAAGGTATGGTATTTTGGCGGGGCTTCTAACAGCCTGAGATAGCTTCGATCCAAGGTCAACTCCTTTAAAACTGCCGCCTCTCCCACTTCCATAAGCTTCCTAAGAGTCTCCCTCTGCCACTTAATCAACAGCAGAAGCGATGTTTTATCCATGATCAAATGATGAAATTTCTCTGCCCCAGCCCACGTATGATCCCCAAAGGAAAAGATCGCAAATTCACAGAGCGCACGGGATAGGACAAAAGGGGTTCTTACCCATTCCTCCATGATGCGTTCTTTTTCCTTTTCCTCTTTTGCGCTGCATACGATCACAGGAACCTCTGCCATAGCTGCCTCATTTTCTTTTAGTCTTCCTTTTTTTAGATAGCAAAGTCGTAATGCCCCATGCGCCATCGGCATATAGGACAGCATCGTCCTTGCGCATTTTGCCTCTCTCCTACTGTTCAGCCAAAAAAATCCGCCCATATTACAAAGCTCACTCTCCTGATAGGCCAGCATCATATGTTCGATATTTTCCTGCGCAGAGGACAGGAATAAGGTCTTTGTTTTCTTTTCTTCTTTTTTCATTTTTTGTCTCCTCTATCAACGTCAGTTTATCTCATGTTATCAAAAAGCCAAAAACATTTCAATATATTCTGATCTTCACTTCCAATTGACTCTCCTTCTTTTTCCATGTTATAATGAATGGTATCATCTGCTTTTTGGATGATAGAATCTTTTTTAAGGAGAATTTGGTCATGAATAAAAAAAACTCAGAAAACACGGAACTGGAACAGAAATTATTTGATACGATCGTAAAAGAAATGAATCTTTCCGATATCATAGCAGAGCTTCCTCCGGAAAAACTCACCTTTGACACCCCCCTATTTGAAGCTTTGGATCCGGATGGAATCGCTCTGGATTCGATCGCTGCCTTTGAGCTCGTTGTGCTGCTGGAGTCAAATTTTCATATTACGGTAGCGGATGAAGATATGAAAAAACTGACCAGCATAAAAAATATTGCCGCTTATCTTGAAGCAGGGAGGAATGCTTAAATGAACGAACAGACTGTCATCACCGGTATGGGAGCCATTGCCTCGAATGGTCAGACGATCCATGAATTTTTTGAACATTGCAAACAGGGAAAAAAGGGAATCACAGACTCTATCCCTCCTGTTTTTTCCACCAAGAAGCTTCGGACAAAATATTGGGGCGCCATTTCCTTAGAAGAAGAAACAGAAGCTGCTTTCCGCTCTTGCGATGCTCTCATCTACCGTTCTCTCTCTCTGGCAAAGCATGCCGCCAAAGAAGCCTTGGAACATGCAGGTCTCAAAAAAGAGGACATTGAGCGGCTTGGAGCCCGAGCAGCCATGATCACCGGTTCCCTTAGCTATGATGACTATCATATCTTAGAAGCTTCCCGTTACTTAAATCATATGACCTCAAAAAAAGAACGTCTTTCTTTTTTAGACCATCTGTCTGACTTTTCCACCAAGCTCAAGGCATTTTGCGGGATCCGCGGAATCTGCTTGAACCTTTCTTCTGCCTGCGCTTCCGGTACTGCCGCGATCGGCATGGGCATGGAGCTGATTCGAAGCGGTGAATTCGATCTCGTCCTTGTCTGTGGAGCAGATTCTCTTTCCCAAATGGTCGCCTATGGCTTTCACAGCTTAAAAGTCTTAGATTCCAACCTCTGCCGCCCATTAGATCAGGAGAGAAACGGAATCAATATCGGGGAGGGCTGCGGCTTTCTCGTTTTAGAATCCCTCTCCCATGCAAGAAAACGAAATGCTCCTCTCTTAGCAGAATGTGTTGGTCATTCTCTTGGAAATGAAGCCTTCCATATCACCAGTCCGGATCCTGACGGAGATGGCTTTTTCTCCTCCATGAAGCGCGCCATGGAAGATGCGAAGCTGACACCGGAGGAGATCGATTATATCAACCTGCATGGCACTGGCTCGATCGCGAACGACCATGTCGAGCTGATGGCGGTCTTGGACCTCTATAAAGATTGTCCTTCTCGTCCCTATGTCTCTTCCCTAAAGACACTGATCGGGCATTGTATGGGGGCCGCCGGAGCGTTAGAGGCTGTGCTCACTGTTCTCTGCCTAAAAAATCAGTTCTACCTGCCTATTTTCGATGTCAGACATCCAACAGAAGAGCTGAATGGTTTTTCCATCGAACCGCCAAAGGAAAAGACTCCGATGCGCTATGCTATGTCAAATTCCTTTGCTTTTGCAGGAAATACCGCAAGTGTCATATTTGGTCCGGTAGAGGACAGAACGTTGACCGCTTTTGGAGAGCAGGAGATCTATCTCAATGGAATCGGCGTTCTCCTGCCACAGGCGGCAGACACGAAAGAACTGACGGACCGGATAAGAACCTTCCTTTCCGAAGACAAAATGGCGGAGCCGACCAATTCCACTGTTTTGGAACAACCGCTGAACGTCACTGGCATCTCTGCCAAAAAGCTTCGCGGAATCACACGTTTATCACGTATGGTGCTTTCTGCCTCCCTACAGGCTATGGGTCCTTCTGCTCTTGATTTTGCTTCCAGAGACGCCAACCGAATCGGAACCTTCTTTTCCTCTGGAAACGGTTCCCTTTCTTCCCGTCTCAAGTTCGGAGAAAGTGTCGCAAAAGAAACGCCGGAATTATCGAATCCGACGCTCTTTGCCAATATTTCTCCCAATGCACCACTGGGACATTTATGCATCAATTTGAACTGTAAGGGTCCAAGCGCCAGTCTTCACGGTGCCCTGCCCCTGCTTCCTTCCATGCTCTCACTAAAGAAAGACTGTGACAGCGTGTTGAGTTCTATGGCGGAGGAAGCCCATGAGCTTTTAAAGAACCAAAGGGAAAGCGCGATCACCCTTCTGCTGCAGCATCAATTGACAGAGACTTCCTTTTGCAGGATCACATATTTCCAAAGCTGTGATATCCACCTGTATCTGACCTCTTCTGTCAATTTCAAAGAGCTTCCTGCTGCTCCGGAATTGATTTTGACTCAGGATGATGAAAGTGATTTTGACCTGGATGACCAAAAGCTCCTAACAAAACAATTTCCAAACGTTCCTTTTCTTTCTACGAATGCATTGACAGGAAAGCTTGGAAACACTACCCTCTATGCCAATCTGGCGATCGCAGGCATCTTGCTCAAGGAACAGTTGTGTGAGGGGACTTCCATTTTAGTAACGGGATATGATGTCTGCGAAAACTATTACCGGATCCTCTGTGAAAACAGAACGATCAAAAAGGAGATGGAATCCATATGAACTACAACGACAGACCGGAACCACTTATAAATCTCATCAAGACCGTCCACTCCATTCTTGTAGATGAGGAAGCGATCACTCCACATGATCTTGCCAGACAGCGAGCAGCGATGGAACATTTTTCCAGTATCGTAACACCGAATACAAAAATCACTACAGAAGCAGTTTCCCTCTCCGGCATGGAGGCGGAATGGATCCGCCCCCGTTTTCCTCATGACAAAAAACAAGCCATCCTTTATTGTCATGGCGGAGGCTTTACCTGTGGAGGACTCAACCATGCAAGGATTCTGGCAGGAAGGCTGGCTTCTTCCGTTGGAATCTCCGTATTTTCCTTTGCCTACCGGCTGGCTCCGGAACATCCCTATCCTGCGCAGATCGATGATGCATTGGCTGCTTGGGACTATCTTATGCTTTTGGGCTATGGTGCAGACCAGATCTGTCTCGCCGGAGACAGTGCCGGAGGGAATCTGGCTTTAGAGCTTTGTCTCACATTAAAAAAAAGGCAGCGAATGCTGCCCCGCGCTATGGTCTTAATGAGTCCCTGGACGGACATGACTCTATCCGGAAAATCCTACCTCAAAAATAAAGAAAAAGACCCTACGATCACGATAGAGTATGTCAAGACCATCAAAAAAGCTTATCTTCCTCCCGAAGAAACAGGAAAAGACCTGACCGAAGAACAAAAGAACGAGATCCTGAAAAAAGACTGTTACAGTCCGCTCTTTGCTGATCTTTCCCATTTTCCCAAGACCTTGATTCAGGCAGGCGGTCTGGAGGTCCTTCGCTCAGACAGTGAATCGCTGTTACGACAGTATCACAAATGCGGCTCCTATGCCCGACTGGAGATCTATAAAAAAGGCTGGCATGTATTTCAACAGCTTCCGGTCCCTGCCACATTGGAGGCCATGGAGCATATTCGCAGTTTTTTGCAGGAATAGGAACGGTTCCTGCTGTGAATAGGAACCAAAAATCATAGGTTAAAGATCTTGCTTAATTCTTCTCTGACATCATCTAAGAAAAAGATCAGCAGCCCGATTACAGCGATCACAAAAAGCAGACAGCAGATATATGAGAGAATCGGATTTGTTGTCTGCTTACAGGCTGTCAAAAGAATCGGGACAAGGAGCAGCAGGAGGTTGCAAAGAATCTGCCCTGCGTATCGGCTCAGGTAGTTTTTTCTCATCACGATTCCCATAATAAAATGGAACAAAAACTCTGCCATGCAGACCGATGGAATCAAATAATCCGATATGATCTTTGCCTTGGTCACAAAATACCAGACAAGAAGGAGCAGGATCATCAAAATCCCGTTCTTTCCAAGGATCCGGTAAATATTATAATATCGATTCACATTAAAATAGATGATGATGAAGTTCGTAGCCAAGATCAATCCCAGATACATGGACAGTTTTAAATTTTTAGCGATCATAAGCTCACAAAATCCAAAGATCAGCAGGATGACCAAAGAACAGAACAACAAGATCCTCAATAAGCGGGAATACAGCTTA
>CADBUD010000339.1 GCA_902797785.1 uncultured Lachnospiraceae bacterium | reverse complement strand
CGTCTGCAGGGTCAGGCGGACGGTAAACTTACTGCCCACCCCTTTTTTTGAAACTGCCTCGATCGTCCCGCTCAGAAGATCAACAATGTTCTTTGTAATCGACAGCCCCAGGCCTACACATCCATAAGGATTATTTTCTTCTTCGTTCTCAGAAGAAAAAGGTTCGAACAGATCTGCCAGATGTTCCTCATCCATGCCCACTCCCGTATCCTTGATCTCAAATCGCAGGCATGCCTGATTTTCGTATCGACTCTCCTCTTCTACCGTGAATGTGACTGTTCCCGAACCCGGCGTAAATTTCACGGCATTATCTAAGATGTTGATCATGATCTGTTTGATCTTCATAACATCTCCAATATAAAAGTCCGCAGTATGTCCCAAAATCTGAAATTCATAAGCAAGTCCTTTTTCTTCACACTCCGCCTCGATCATGGTATTGATCTGATCCAGCATTTTCCTAAAGGAAAATTCTTCCTCCTTCAGGATGATCTTTCCTGTCTCAATCCGGCTGATATCAAGAATCTCATCAATCAGGGATACCATATGCTTCGCGCTTTCCCCGATCTTTAACAGCTGCTCTCTCGTTTCCTTCGGCAGATTCCGATTCTGCAGCGCCAGATGATCCAGACCTAAGATGGCATTCATCGGAGTACGGATTTCATGGCTCACATTGGAGAGAAATTCCGTCTTCGCATTATTTGCTTTCTCTGCTTCCCTTACCGCAAGAGCCAGCATCCGGCTGCGCTCTTTTTCCTCCTGCGCCACATATTTTTCCGTCACATCTGCAATAAAGACATAATAGACATCTCCTACTCCAGGGAAGGAAGCAAAATGTCCATAATCTTCTACCCACCGGACACTTCCGTCTTTTCTAACGATACGGTAAACGACAAAATCCATGTTCAGATTATCTCCATCCCCGATCTGTTCATCGATGGAGGACTGAATTTTCTCATAATCCTCCGGATATACCATTCCCTCGAAGGTGTCATGGGTCAATTCCCGAAATTCCTCTTCCGTTTCACAACCAAAGATGCGGCAGGCCGCCTGATTCACATAGATGATCTGCTGGGACTCATCTGCGCTGTAAATAAAAAAGCCTCCCGGCATTTGCTCTGCCAACCATTCAATAGCAGGAAACATCTGGACATCCAACAGTGCCTCTTCGTTATTCTCCATCTTGAAATTCCTCCCTTTTCCTTTTGTATGATTTGTCTGTCCAAAACTACGATTTCGTCAGATCTGACATCCGGAGCGCTTCTCCCTCATTTTTCTTTCCATCCAGAATCTGGAGATATACGATATTCTCCTTTTCGTTCTGCTGAAGATGCAGCACCTCAATGACCTTGCATTTCGCTTCTGCCCTGGCTCCATCGATCAAAATAGCGCCTTCCTCCGTATGGCAGGCGATGCCGGCAAGCTTGTCTGCTTCTGCGGAGTGCCGGTTCATGTCTCCAAGCTTAAATGCAATATCCTCCTGCCCCTTTTTTAAATTGGAAAAGCCGACAAGATCTCCGGCTTCCAATGCTTTTCCTGTGTCACTCTGCGGTCCCAATGCGCACATGAGCTTGTCATCTGCCACCTGCATTGCCCATGCACAGCACATTCCATAATTCTTTCCATTTTTTTCCATTGCGATTACATTTACATTGTGATCAATCACCCTGATATTCATAAAAAAACCTCCTTCATAGGACGCGTTTACTGCGCCTCATTTTCAATAGCATGAGCAAAATACGCTTGAAAATACATTGTGGAATATTATAGGAAACGAATTTATTCGTTTCCTATCGCGTTTGTGTGCATTAATATGATATAGTAAACGCATTTATTTAATGCGTTTACTATATCTGTAAATTGTAACAGATCACCACGTATAAAAAAAGCTTCCGGATAACATGGTCAATTTTAAGAAGGTGCAGGACGCTCCCTCACATAGCGACAGACTCTGATCTGCTGCTCCCAGCTCCTCTCCATCCACAAAAATGCGGATGAGTCCATCTTCATATGCCTGCAGAGCTGTCTCGGCCGCCTGGTCGAAGTCCGCCCTGCGATTCCCATAATTCAATCCAAAAGCAATCTTTCCGATTTCACTCATATCTTCGATTTCCTCTGCCGATAATGCCCGGTCCGCTTCTTTTGTTTCAAATCTTTGATTGTATCCCGCAACACAGGTACGAACTGCTTCCGTAATCAGCTCTCCCACTGTAGACGGGCAGTTCGACAGATAAAAATCCTGTTCCTGAATTTTATTTCTCTTTTTTCCCAACTGTTTAATTGTAATACGAATTATCATCCTCTTTTTGTTTCTCTCCTGCAGCAAAACGGTTCACAAATCCCGGTCGATTTCCTTCGTCATCAGATAATAGTCAGAAATGGCATAGCCATTTTTTTGATATGCTGCTACCGCTGTCTCGTTTTCCGGCTCCACCTCCAGCTTATACCTGATTGCACCGGGATTTTCTTTTTCGATAAAAGAAAAGAACTGCGTTCCATATCCCCTATGACGATACTCCGGTTGAAAATATAAATCTTCGATCCAGATACACAGACCGCCATACTCCGTAGTATAATTTTTTGAGACCATGGCATATCCAATGAGCCCTTCCTCTTCTTCAAATACATATGCTTCTACAAAGGGATTTCCGGCATCAATGCATGCCTGAATATCCCGCCTCAATACCGCATCTGATGATTTATGTATCAGAGCCGGAGAATCATAAAAGATTCTCATCATCTCAAATACCGGCTCTTCATCCTTTTGGACTATTTTTCGTATCCTCATTTTTTATTTATCTCTCCAGATGATTCTTCCTTTGGTCAGATCATATGGGGACAGCTCCAGGGTCACTTTATCTCCCGGAAGAATACGAATAAAATTCATCCGGAGCTTTCCACTGATATGCGCAAGAACCGTATGACCGTTCTCCAGCTCTACCTGAAACATTGCGTTTGGAAGCTTCTCCACAACCTTACCTTCTACCTCGATTACATCTGCTTTTGACATAATATCCTGCTACTAAAAACATATACAAATGTGTATATGCTAGATGATTCGCTACAATCTCACGATTTGTAGTTACTGCTTCAACGTGTAT
>CADBUD010000338.1 GCA_902797785.1 uncultured Lachnospiraceae bacterium | reverse complement strand
GTCGATTTTGGGAGAAATGAATCTGGAAGCAGGATTGGAAGCAGGAGACCGTCCATCGTTGTAAGCAATACAGAGATTTTGAAGAATGAAAATATTTTATTTGTTGTACCTTTGTATCGGCAGCCATCCAGGGGATTTATGTGTGGCGACATCGTGATAGAGCCGAAGGACTGTCGGGGCCTCCGTTATGTACAGTACTTACAGCCGATGCAGGTAAAGGCAATAAAAAAGTGCAGGGTGGTCAGGGCAATTGGATATATAAAGAACGATGATCTAAAAAGGAATATTGTTGCGACCGTACAGTGTCTTCTTTCGGATGAATGTGGGGGTATTTTGAGCGTAGAGCGCTAAATAGTTACGAATTTTGGGAGGTTCCTATGACGGAAAAGTTGAAAAGATGGGATATTGTTATGGCTGAGTTTGGCCAGGATTATGATGCAACAAATCTGATGCAGGGATACCGGCCGGCTATTGTTTTCAGCAGAGATAGGTATAATTTGTTTTCTCCGGTCATTTTTCTTGTGCCGCTTACCAAGCAGTTGAAAGGCATAGACAGAGATTACCATGTTTTTGTTGATAAGAGAGACTGTATCGGATATGCCGGTTCCGGGATGGCGTTGGTGGAGCAGATGCGTCCTGTTGACAGGACATTTGTCAAAAGAAGGATCGGAGAAGTTTCGGAGCAGCGATTAAGGGACAAGCTTGAGGAAGCTGCGGTGAGATTTCTTGGAATGAAGGAAAAGTGATAACTTCCTGCCAAATTGGGAGGAAGTTGGGAGGAGCGTTATGACAGCAGAGGAATATAAAAAGCTTTTGGAAGCAGACTTTGATGATATGGATATCAGTCGGATGAAGGATATAAGAGAAATCCGCATCGACAGGAACCTTCCGAAGGAGGAGAGGATCCGGCAGTATCTAAGACAGGTTGAAAATCCATATCTTGTCAGAGTTGGCGGAGTAAAGGTCAAAGTAAGATTTGCAGATGAAGGGATCTCTTTTGAGCAGGCATTCGAGGAAATGCTTTTAAATATGTAAAAGATTTTTTGCAGGAACTTGCACAGGGAAAGGGATATCTGTTAGGCTGGATGTGGATCAAATCTTTTCGGAAATCCTTCCGGTTTTTTAGCTGGCATGCATATTATACTCATTAACAAAATGGCTTGCCGTTTTGTTGACGTGTATAGCGAAAAACAACAAGATACTTTGTTGGTGTTCATGAAAGATAAATTTTTCGTATCTATTATCATGGCGCAGTAAATGCGTCTTGTTAAGAAAAGGTATGGATGATCGAAGGAGGGTTTCATTATGGAAACAGGAAAAGTCTATAAGGCGGGAATGTATGTCCGCCTTTCTAAAGAGGATGCGGATGTCGCTAATTCGCTGAAAGCGGAAAGTGAGAGCATACGGAATCAAAAACGTCTTATCAGAGATTTCGTAAAGGACAAAACGGACATTGAGATTACAAGAGAATATGAGGACGACGGTTATTCCGGAGCGGATTTTAACCGGCCGGGGTTTCAGACGATGATGGATGATATACGAAGGGGAATCATTGATTGCGTAATCGTAAAGGACCTCAGCCGTTTCGGGAGGGAATATATCGATTCGGGGAAATATATCGAGCGAATATTCCCTACACTTGGCGTGCGCTTTATTGCAGTCAATGATAACATAGATCGTTGCCGCGGCGACCAAGATGATATTGTTGTTCCGTTCAAGAATCTTATGAATGATGCATACTGCCGTGACATCAGTATCAAGATCAGAAGTAATCTGGAAGCAAAGAGAAAGACTGGAAAATATACCGGACCGTTCACTCCTTATGGGTATCTAAAAGATGCGGAGGATAAAAACAAATTAATTGTTGATGAATATGCAGCAGGCGTGGTGCAGGATATCTTCAGAATGAAATTGCAGGGAATGAACCAGAACAGTATTGCGGAATATCTGAATGGACATGGGATTCTTAGTCCGCTGGAATACAAGCATAGTATCGGGATACGTTTGCAGGATAATTTTAAGGTGAATGAGCAGGCGAAATGGGAGGCGGTATCCGTCCGACGAATACTGGAAAATGAAATCTATACCGGAACCTTGGTACAGGGAAAGCACACGACACCGAACCACAAGGTGAAGAAAGTTGTAGAACGGCCAAAGGATCAATGGATAAGGATAGAAAACAATCATGAAGCCATCATATCAAAGAGAGTATTTGATCTCGTACAACGTCTACTTTCGTTAGACACCAGGATGCCGGTAAACGGAGATGTTCTGCATCCGTTGGCAGGACTCATGGTTTGTGCAGAATGCGGCTCTCCTATGATAAAGAAGGAGGTTCCTGCTGGAGGAAAGGTCTATACCTACTATGTCTGTTCCGGCAGTAAAAATAAGAATGGATGCACTCCTCACAGGATACCCAAGGAAAAACTGGAAAATACGGTATTGATTTTGCTGAGGGAACATATCAAAGCTATACTTGATCTGGAGCGTATCCTGAAATATGTAAATGATGTTCCGTTCAGGGATATTGAGATCCGACGGCTTACGGAACGAAAGGAAAAGCTTGAGAAAGAGGCGGAACGATATAAGATGCTTCGAAACAGCCTGTATGAAGATTTAAAGGATGGTGTGATTTCACGGGATGAGTATGAGGAACTTCATGATGGATTTACAATGAAGCGGAAAAAAGCCGAGAATGAGATCGTGGACATTCATTCCCGTATGAAAGAAGTGCTTTCTGATAATACAGAAAAGTATAAGTGGATGTCATATTTTACGGAGCATGAGGATATTGAAATACTTACAAGGGCGGTGGCTGTAGAACTGATTCGTCAGGTTCGTGTGGTAGATAAAAAGAACGTTGAGGTTATCTTTAATTTTGATGACGCTTTCCAATCATACAGAGAGCTGCTCAAATCGGAAAAAACAAAGACGGGCAGGGTTCTTGCTATGTCCCGGGAGAAAAGGAGGGTGATGTGAAATGGCCAGGAAATCCAGAAAAAATAATGGGATACAAGGGGGAAATCTCAATAATGCCGTTGGAGCAGAAGGGAAAAGCTCCAAGAGCAATGAAAAAATATATCATGCAGCATTATATGCCAGGCTGTCTCTGGAGAGTGAAGCAAATCGTGATCGGAATACGATTGAAACACAGATGCAGCTTCTCCACTCTTTTGTAGATGGGACAAAAGATATCGTTGCAGAGAAAGAGTATTTTGACATTTCCCAGACTGGTACGGATTTTGACAGAGCCGGATTTGATGAAATGATCCAGGATATGCGTATGGGAAGGATAAATTGCGTGATTGTAAAGGATTTGTCAAGACTGGGAAGAAATTATGTGGAGACGGGAAATTATATTGAACGAATATTTCCCTTTTTTAATGTTCGTTTTATTTCTGTTACGGATGGATATGATTCCACAAAGGAAGATGTCAGCCTCATGGTCTGTCTTTCTAATATTTTTAATGAGTATTATTCGAGGAATCTGGGAAAGAAGATCAAGGCTGCAGCAAGGGCCAGCTGGCAGGAAGGAAGATGCGTGGCAGGAAGTGTATGCTATGGTTTGATGAAAGATCCGCATGATAAAGGCAGGCTCATTCCGGATCCTGAAACGGCTCCGGTGGTCAGGAAAATATTTGAATGGTTTGTTGAAGGGAATACATATGCGCAGATCGTCCGAAAGCTGGAAAAGAGAGGGATCATTAATCCGGGTGCGTATAAACTGCTTAAAAGGACAGGAGAGATACCGGAGGGGACAAACTGTAAATGGGGAAATACTACGATACATAGACTTCTTGAAAACAGATATTTCATCGGAGACAGTGTTCATAATCAGCATACTCATGACAGTTTTGCAGAAAAGAAGATGGTCACAAATCCGGAGAGTGAGTGGATTATAGTGGAAAACACTCACGAAGCGGTGGTTTCAAGGGGGCTTTTTGAACAGGCAAAAGAGGAAATGAAGAGACGGTCAAAGGTTCCGGTGAAAAATCCGGGACTTTATAAAGCAGCGAATTTAAATCTTTTTCGTGGAAAGATCCGGTGTGCAGACTGCGGATTTACCATGTATATGAATACGCATAACGGCGGAAGGACCATCAGATATATTTGTGGGTCATATTTGAAGGGACGTGACAGATGCGCCAGCCACCTGATAGATGGCAATAAGGTATATGATGAGACGTTCAAAGTCATTCATGCACATATGAATGTATACGTTGACACGGTAGAAATGATTCGGAGGCTGAATGGAAGACAAAAGATCATGGAGAAATATGATGTAATTTCCAGGGAAATCAAACGTTTGCAGAATGATATTAAAAAGCTGAACACAAAGAGATCACAGCTTTATGAAGATTACACTCTAAAGCTTATAGACGAAGAGCAGTACGATGAGATCAGAAAGAAGGATGCCCGAAGAGAAAAGCAGTTAAAAGAAAAGCTTGATAATATGTTCTCTTTACAAGCGGCAAATGACAGGAACTTCCATACGGATAAGGAATGGGAGGAAATTATTGAGAATTACAGGAACAAGAGAAAACTTACCAAGGAAATGGTGGAGGCATTCGTTGATGTGATTTATGTTCACATGGATGGTTCTTTGAAAATAAGGCTTCGCTATGAGGATATGCTTAAAGAACTGGTTGATTATGCAAAGCTCAGGGAGGCAGAGGATGATTGAGAATAAAAAAGTGATTGGATGCTACATCAGGCTTTCCGAAGATGATGACGAAATCGCAAGCGGGATAAAAGATGAGAGCAATAGCGTGTCAGCACAGAGGCAGCTGATTCGTATGTATATTGATGGAGTGGGCGAATTTAAGACATATGGAATAAAAGAGTATGTGGATGATGGATACACGGGGACGACCTTTACCCGGCCGGGTTATGAACAGATGATAGGGGACGCTAAGAAGGGCGAGATCGGAGTTATTATTGTCAAAGATTTTTCAAGGCTTGGAAGGGATCATCTGGAAACAGGAAACCTTTTGGAAAGAATCTTCCCTCTTCTTGGAATCCGTTTTATTTCCATTAATGATACTTATGACAGCGCAGAATGTGATGGTATGACCGGCGGATTAAATGTTGCATTAAAAAACATCATGAATTCCATGTACAGCAGGGATCTTTCCTGTAAGGTTCGTTCGGCAATGAGAACAAGGGCAAAAAGTGGCCAGTATATGGCGGCAAGAGTGGCATACGGATATCTAAAAGACCCGGAGGACATACATCATCTGATAGTCGATGAGGAAACAGCTCCAATTGTGAGGAAGATATTCGATCTTGCGGCAGAAGGAAAAAACAAGAAATGGATATGTGGGTATCTAAATTCCAACGGTATCCCCACACCGAGCCAGTATATGGTGAGCAAAGGCTTGATACCGGCGGCACATCGAAACCAAAAGCATCCAAGATGGACAGTGACAACAATCTCCGATATGCTGCGGAATCAGATATATAAGGGAAATACATGCTGGAATAAATCAGAGAGGAATATCTCCACAGGGAAAAGGCAGATAAATAATTCTCCTGGAGAGTGGATTATAGTGGAAGACACCCATGAAGCAATCATATCAGGAGAATTATTTGAACAAGCCAATAAAATGGCATTTACCAGAAAAAAGAAATCGAATACTTCAAATCCGTGTCCGCTCATATATTGCGCACACTGTGGGCGGACTTTGGCTGCTCCCAAGGATGGAAACCATATCCGTTACAGATGCATGAATGGTTATGGAGAGTTTGCTGAGGAGGCATGCAGCCGGGTGCGGATTAAGAGGGTGAATCTTGAGGGGACGATACTTGAAAATGTAAAATTGATGGCGAAACTTTACATGGAGAAACTGTCTCAAAAAAGAAATGCGGATAGTTCCGAAGCAATAACCCTTTCGGATAAAATAACAAACATGAAGAGGGAAGCGGAAAGGATATCTGCAGGGAAGGCCGGACTCTATGAGGAATATCGTGATAATGGAGACCGCAAGACGTATATTGAGAATAAAGCAAAAGCAGATGCGAGGCTTTCAGAGATTCAGAAGGAGATAGAAATTTTTGAAAGAGAGCTGGAGCAGGCAAAGCTGAATGAAGAAAAATCATCAAAAGCAAAAGAAGTGATAACGGAGGTAGGGACCATTGAGAAATTTGATAAGGTGCAGTTGAAGAAGATTATTGACAGGGTTGAGGTTTATTCGGCTGATCGGATAGAGATAATCTGGAAGACGCCAGATCCGTTGTTTGGGAGTGTTTCGGCTGAAGTTGGTCATGTAGACCTGTAATTTTTTTAGGTTTTACTTGACAAAATGAGAGGTCTGCGCACTGAAATGGAAGGACATAGACCTTGAAAAACGGATATTGACCGTCAGCAAGACAATTCAGCGTGTGCAGTGCAGGACGGGATCAAAACACACCAAGCTCATTATCACCGAGCCTAAAAGCGAAAGCTCCAAGAGGACGATTCCCATTCCCGATTGTCTGCTCCCTATGCTCAGGCAGTTTAAGGATAACGTCGATTTCTATGTAGTATCGGGCAAGAAGAAGCCTGTCGAGCCGAGGACAATGCAGTACCGCTTTGCTAAGATTCTACATAACGCAGATTTGCCGTCATT
>CADBUD010000337.1 GCA_902797785.1 uncultured Lachnospiraceae bacterium | reverse complement strand
TTGCCAACTAATACCTTGGATTTTAGGTATCTTTGAGTACATTTGCTCACGTTTGATAATGTTTTTAATTACTTAATATTTTCTCCTCTTTTAACATCAGATTATCTCTGACTTACTCTGTCTACGGTGTATGCAGCCAAAGCTCCGGTGGAGCTTTATCTGTAGGATGCCAATGCTGCCAGCCACTCACACTTCGTTTTTGCGGGATAGTGGCTGTGAATAGTAACCGGTTTACTTCTATTTTTGAAAAAATGGGTCTTTTAAAAGCTCGATCAGCTGCTCCTCTGCTTCCTCGTCCTGATAGATCTTCATTTTTTCCGCCACCTCATGTACATTTTTTTGAATCTGTTCCGGCATACGATATACCAGAATCTCACTTAGGAGCTCTTTTGCGTGCACCACGTGAAATTCCTGAATTTCATCCAGAATCGACGATAGCTTTTCTCTTAAGTCATCTTTGGTAATTTCAAGGGTTCCTTCGATATCCGATTCTTTTCTCCGCCCGCTCTGCGCTAAAATCTGCTCCGCATCCTCCAAGGTCTCTTCATAGAGCTTTACCAATTCCTCCTGATGCTTTTCTAAAAAGTCCCGGTCTTCCTTCATTCCGGCAACTTCATGCTCCAAGGCAATCTTAGAATACTTTTCCGCTCCCAGATTCGCAAATACATTTTTCAGGGAATGTGCTTCTATACGGTATCCCTTGTAATTTCCGTTCCGGATGTACTCTTTGATTTCTGAAAGCTTTTGTGCCCCGCTCTGGGCAAACACCTCTAATACAGACAGATAGTTTTCCATCCCGCCCAGACGGGAAACCGCAAGGGAAACGTCCGCTCCTCTCATGGTGAATTTTTCTTTTTTGGTCTCTCTTTCTTCTGCCTCTTCGTCTTTAAAATGGAAGACCTTTTTTTCCTCCGGAAGGTAGCGGTCCATGATGACATACAGCTCCTTTAGCTCGATCGGCTTCGCAAGAAAATCGTGGAAACCGTTCTTTAGGAACATATCCTTCATTCCACTGATTGCATTGGCGGTCAGAGCCACAATCGGGATTTCTTCGCTGTAATCCACATCCAGCGAACGGATTCGTTTCGTTGCCTCCACCCCATCCATATCCGGCATCATATGATCCATAAACACAATATCGTACTGCTTTTTCTTTACCATGTAGACGGATTGGATTCCACAGTCTGCCGTATCGATGTTGACCTTATAATGCCCCATCAATCCTGATGCCACCTTTAGATTGACCGGATTATCATCCACAATCAGGACGGAGGCTTCCGGCGCGATAAATCTCTGTTCCTCAATCTCCTGATTTTCTTTTTTGCCCGGCTGCTCCTCTTCCGCGATGGTCTCTGTTCCTACGACCTTTTGAACCAGATAGGCGGTAAAGGTGCTTCCGTTTCCATAGCTGCTCTCTACGATAATGTCCCCATCCTGCATCTGTGCCATTTTTCTGGAAATGGCCAGTCCCAGTCCCGTTCCTTCAATCCCCTGATTTTTCTTGGCATCGACCTGCTCAAATTCATTGAACAAGCGCTCTAAATCCTTTTTCTTGATCCCAATTCCGGTATCCTCCACGGAAAAAGCAAGACGGAACTGTTTCTTTTCTTTATCCAGCATTTCTCCGGATACCTTGAGCTTCACATGTCCCTCATTAGTAAACTTCACTGCATTGTTCAGCAGATTGATCAAAATCTGCCGGCTATGAACCTCATCTCCAAAAAACTGTGCCGGAAGATTTTCATCCACCTCCAGCAGCAGTTTTAAGTGCTTTTTCTGAATCTGAATCGAAATCAGGGAAACCACGTTATCAATCAGGGAGGATAGATGATATTTTACCGGGATACATTCCAGCTTTCCGGATTCGATTTTGGAAAGATCTAATATATCATTGATGATTTCTAACAGATTCCTGCCGGCTGTCTTAATGTCCATGGCATATTCTTCGACCCGTTTACTGATCGTCTCCTGAAGAATCAGCTCCGTCATGCCCATGATAGCGTTCATCGGCGTCCGGATCTCATGTGACATATTGGCAAGGAAGAGCGATTTCGCTTTGTTCGCTGCTTCTGCCTCTTCTTTTAATCCCACCAGTTCATCCATATATTTATGGATTTCTGTCATATTGGAGACTTCCATCAGACAGACCTCAATGCCATCCTGGTTAAAAAGACATCTCATGTGGACATTGAACCAGATGATCTGTCCGTCATTCCTGACGACCCGCAGCTCAAATTGCTGATTCTTCCGGTTTCTTATGATTTCCCTCACATGCCGGATCAGCTTGACCCGATCCTCCTCATGGACACAGTTGATCAGTTTATCATTTGTTGTCTCATCGAACTCCCTGATTTCCACTCCAATTGCGTTAGAAATCGCCTGGTTCATGCTGATGACCTGCATATGGTTCTTCATGTCCATCTGGATGATACCATTCTGCATTCCATCAAAGGAGCTCTGCAGGAAATTCGCCTGATGTTCAATTGCCTGCTGGGATTTTTGGAGATTCGTAATATCCACCAGAACCACCAGGTAAATCGGGATATCTCCCTGCCACTCGACGCAGTTTCCGATAAACTGCAGATAGACCTCTTCCCCATTCTTTTTCCGTGTCTGAAATTCGAAGGAAACCATCTCTCCCTTTTTCAGCACCTCATAAGTTTCCCTGTAATTCTGCTTTTCTCTGATGGCATCCTCGATCAATGCGTCGGAAATCTCCGATTCATCATATCCCAAAAATTCATAGAACCGCTCATTCGCAGATAAAAGCACCGGCTTTTCACGAATCTCATATCTCACGATGTAGCATGGGATATTGTCCATTGTCACCTGCATCTCGAGCTGTCTGCTTCTCTGCTCCGTCACGTCGGAAAAAAGAGTCTGATAAATCTCTATCCCTTCTTCATTGAGCATCTGGTTCGTCTGTGTATTCATCCAGCGTACTGCGCCGTCTGCATTGACATACCGAAGATCCATCGTAATTCCAGGACCATCCAGCGTCAGCTTTTCCTTTAACTCCTCCAAAATATGCTGATCCTCGTCATAGATCAAAGGAATAAAGCTTCCTCCAAATTTTTCTTTAAATTCTTCTTTGGTATACCCCCAGATGGCATAGGCCGCGTCATTGGCATTGATCACATGTCCTTTGGAACCAAC
>CADBUD010000336.1 GCA_902797785.1 uncultured Lachnospiraceae bacterium | reverse complement strand
GCGAAAAAATATAGTTGACAAATAGAAAAAAAAGGCATATAATACAACCATCACCTAATTCATATTAAAAAACTAGGAAAGGTAGGAAAACAAAAATGTCAAAGATTTATAACGGTACATTAGACCTGATTGGAAAGACTCCATTAGTAGAGGTTAAAAATGTAGAAAAGGAGTTAAATCTGGAGGCCAGATTGTTGGTAAAGCTGGAGTATTTCAACCCGGCAGGAAGCGTAAAGGATCGAATTGCAAAAGCGATGATTGAAGATGCTGAGAAAAAAGGAATCTTAAAAGAGGGCTCCGTGATCATCGAGCCGACTTCAGGAAATACCGGAATCGGTCTGGCAGCCATTGCAGCAGCCAAGGGCTACCGCGTGATTCTTACTATGCCGGAGACGATGAGCATTGAGCGCAGAAATATCTTAAAAGCATATGGAGCAGAAATCGTTCTGACCGAGGGTGCAAAGGGAATGCGCGGAGCCATCGAAAAGGCGAATGAATTAAAAGAAAAGAACGAGAACAGCTTCATTCCGGGACAGTTCGAGAATCCAGCCAATCCAGCGATTCATCGTGCGACGACAGGTCCGGAGATCTGGGAGGATACGGATGGAGAGGTAGATATTTTTGTAGCCGGAGTCGGTACAGGCGGTACCCTGACTGGAGTAGGAGAGTACTTAAAGGAGAAAAAGAGCGAGGTAAAGATCGTAGCGATTGAGCCAGCGACATCCCCGGTTCTTTCGGAAGGAAAAGGCGGTCCGCATAAGATTCAGGGAATTGGTGCCGGATTCGTGCCAGAGGTATTAAATACCAAGATTTATGATGAAGTCATCAAAATTGAAAACGAGGATGCCTTTGCCGAGGCGAAGCTTTTGGCGAAAAAAGAGGGCGTTTTAGTAGGGATTTCTTCCGGAGCAGCATTGCATGGCGCAATCGAGCTTGCAAAACGTCCGGAGAACAAAGGAAAGACAATTGTAGCACTTTTGCCGGATACAGGAGACAGATATTATTCTACACCGCTTTTTTCTGAGTAAATCGACATCAGATCAGGTGCAAAAATCGTATCCATTAAAAATTAGATTGTAAAAGATCGGTAAAATGTGATAGGATAGAGAAAGATACTGTGTTTCACAGATCAATTCTTTTTGGAAAGGATGAAAATCAAATGTCAGATAAGATTGCAAGAGAAAACAGAAATTTCAAATTTGAAACAAAGCAGCTGCATGTAGGGCAGGAAAAACCGGATCCGGTCACGGATGCGAGGGCCGTTCCGATTTACCAGACATCTTCTTATGTATTCCATAACAGCCAGCATGCAGCAGACCGCTTTGGCTTGAGGGATGCAGGAAACATTTACGGACGACTGACAAATCCGACCGAGGACGTATTTGAGCAGAGAATTGCTGCATTAGAGGGCGGCGTAGCAGCTTTGGCTGTTGCTTCCGGAGCAGCAGCAATTACCTATACGATTGAAAATTTAGCACAGAATGGTGATCATATCGTAGCTGCAAAAAATATCTATGGTGGTACGTTCAACCTGCTGGAGCATACTCTCCCGGCATATGGAATCCAGACGACATTCGTAGATATCTTTCAATATGAAGAGGTAGAGCAGGCAATTCAGGATAATACCAAAGCAATTTTGATCGAAACATTGGGAAATCCAAATTCAGATGTGGTGGATATTGAAAAGATTGCTGAGATTGCCCATGCACATCAGATTCCGCTGGTCGTTGACAATACCTTTGCAACACCGTATCTGGTAAGACCAATCGAATACGGCGCAGATATTGTTGTTCATTCTGCGACAAAATTCATCGGTGGTCATGGAACGACCATAGGAGGAGTCATTGTAGATGGAGGAAAATTTGATTGGGAGGCATCTGGAAAGTTCCCATCTCTGACGGAGCCAAATCCAAGCTATCATGGAATCAGCTTCACTAAAGCTGTAGGAGCAGCGGCATTTGTGACAAAGATCCGTGCGATTCTGTTGCGGGATACCGGTGCGACGCTTTCTCCGTTCCATGCCTTCTTCTTCCTTCAGGGGCTGGAGACCTTGTCCCTGCGGGTAGAACGTCACGTGGAAAATGCACTGAAGGTTGTAGAGTTTTTGAAAAATCATCCACAGGTAGAGGCGGTGCACCATCCTTCGGTAACAGAGGATGAAAGTCAGAAAGCTCTGTATCAGAAGTATTTCCCAAATGGAGGTGGGTCTATTTTTACCTTCGAGATTAAGGGGGATTCGAAAAAAGCAACAGAATTTATTGATCAGCTGGAGCTGTTCTCTCTGCTTGCGAACGTAGCAGATGTAAAATCCTTAGTCATTCATCCGGCTACGACGACGCACAGCCAGTGCACCGAGGAAGAGCTGTTAGATCAGGGAATTAAGCCAAATACGATTCGTCTTTCCATCGGAACAGAGCATATCGATGATATTATTCAGGATCTGGATGAGGCATTTAAAGCAGTACAATAGCTGCTAAAAACTGAATATACTGGCGCACGAAACCATCGGGATTTCAGGAGGTATCCTGAAATCCCGGTTTTTGTTTACAAAGTTTTCTGAGAATGATAGAATTTTGGCATGGGAAGTGAAATTATGAATCTAAATTTGAATGACAACAAAATCAGATCACTCCTTTTTCAGGGAAATTTCGGATTGGAGAAGGAAAGCCTTCGGATTGATTCCAAAGGATATCTGGCGCATACCAAGCATCCATTTTTGAATCATAAGAATATCGAAAAGGATTTTTGCGAAAATCAGACCGAGATTATCACCAAGGTCTGCGACAGCATAGAGGGTGCCTACCAGAATCTTTTGGATTTACACAGATACGCAAAAAATATTATGAACCAGATAAAAACAGGAAGGGAGATTTTCTGGCCGTTTTCTAATCCGCCGTATATCCGTAATGAAAGAGAGGTCATGATTGCCAGCTATCAGGGAGAGTTGAAAGGGAAAGAAGTTTACAGAGAATATCTTGCAGAAAAATATGGAAAAAGAAAAATGCTGTTTTCGGGGATTCATTTTAATTTTTCTTTTTCAGACGAGCTATTGAAATATAGTTATCAGGGGAAAGAAGGCCTTTCTTTTGAAGAATACAAGGATCAGTGCTATCTGAACTTGGCAGCCAGACTGACAGAATACAGCTGGCTGATCGTATATTTGATGTCTGCCAGTCCGGTCATGGATGGGTCATATTTTGATGATATGGAGATCGGAAACACGATTGCCCCTGGATTTTCTTCCGCCAGATGCAGTGAGATTGGATATTGGAATGATTTTATGCCATTATTGGATTATGATTCTTTAGCTTCTTATGTCGAAAGTATCCAAGGATATGTAGATCATGGACAGCTCAAGGTTCCGGCGGAGCTGTATTATCCAGTGCGCCTGAAATCTTCAGGAGAAAATTCTCTGGAAGAGCTGCTGCGTTCCGGCGTGAATCATTTGGAATTCCGCCTGCTGGATCTGAATCCATATGCAGAGTGTGGGATTTTTCTTGAAGATTTGAAGTTCCTACAGTATCTGATTGGGTATCTGTTCTGTCAGGATGCGCAGGAATTTGGATATTCGGAGCAGTCTTCTGCATTAAAAAACATAAAAAATGCAGCTAAATATGAAGAAAGCGCGATATGGATCGACCTGGGATGGAACCAAAAGCTGCTTGTTCGGGATGCCGCAATGAATGTTTTGATGGCGTTGGAGCGTTTTTACGCAAAATGGGAGGATCCTTCCATTCGAACCATCATTCAAAAGCAGAAAAATAAGATCATGCTGGAGGAGAACCGTTATGCCTACAAAGTAAAACAGGATTTCGGAGAGGACTTTGTAAAACAGGGGCTGGAACATGCAAAAAATCTGTAGATAAATGATGGATAGAGGAGGAAAAGGAAAGATGTGTGAGATTTTTGCGATGACCTCCAGAAAAAAAAGGGATGTGAATGAGTATTTAAAAGAGTTTTTTTCACATAGTACACAGCATCCCCATGGATGGGGCTTGGCGAACCTGTATAAGAACGAAGTAGAAATAGAAAAAGAACCCATTCAGGCGACAAAAAGCCATTATCTAAAAAACCGTCTCTCCGTTCCGTATAAGGGAAGAAACATACTGGCGCATATCCGGTATGCAACGATTGGAAATGTGGAATACCAAAACTGCCACCCCTATACCCTAAAGGACCGGACGGGAAGGCGTTGGACTATGATTCATAATGGGACGATTTTTCAATATGATCCCTTGAATGAATACGTAAAGCTTCAGCATGGAGATACGGACAGTGAGCGGATCCTGCTCTATATCAGGGATCGTATCAATCAAGAGAGCCGAAAAAAAGGACAGCCTCTCGATGCAGAAGAACGTTTTTTTGTGTTAGATCAGATTATTTCGGAAATGTCCAAGGAAAATAAGCTGAATCTTCTCCTGTTTGACGGGGAATTGCTGTATGTCCATACTAATTACCAGTCTTCTCTTTACCAGCTGGCACAGGAAGGCAGGATATATTTTTCGACTACGCCCCTGAGCGGAGAACATTGGCAGCCGGTTCCAATGACGACCCTTTTGGCATTTCAGGAGGGCGAAATGGTCTTTCGGGGAACAGACCATGGAAATGAATACTTCAGCCGGGAAGACGATCTGAAATTTTTATACCATATTTTTTCCAATCTTTGACTTATCGTTACGATTCAAAAGAGGAAGTCATCGTCTTCTTCGATGATTTGGATTTCTAGATAGTCAAAAGAAATGGTCTCAATAAAGCTGTCCTGTGAAAAACGGGTCTTGGCAATTCTTTGAAACTCGGAAACGTTTGAATCCAGCCAAATTGGCTGTTCCAGGTCAAAGTGGCAGCATGCTTCTTCAAGAGCCTGAAAGACCTTATGGGTACGGGTGTCCTTCTTCGGGAGTTCAATCGTGATATCTTCAATGAGATGGTTGTCCTTTAGTTTTTTTGCCCAGAATCGAAACATATCATTACCTCCATTGTGTGGACAAGCTCGCTTGTCCATCCGAATCTTCGTGCAAAGTACACATGCGATTTCATCGCATGGCACTTTTGCCCCCAACATCATTGTAATATTGTATCATAAAAATATGAAAATTCCTATAAAAATCGGTAGTTTTCAAGGAAAAGAAGGGAGGCATGAGAATGAAATTTAAAGAAATTACCAAAAGAGAGGAAGGGAAATATATTACCCGGTTTGATATTTCCTATGAAACGACAGATTCAAAAGAAAAAATATACGAGATGATCAGTCGGAAAAAGAATCTTTCGACCTTGGAGCAGCTTAGGGGAGAACGGGCAGATGCCGTGGTTATTATAGCAACGGATGAGTCGGGAGAGAAAATTTTGCTCAATCGTGAGTTTCGGCTTGCAGTAGGAGATTGGGTCTATAATTTCCCGGCTGGATTGATCGACCCGGGAGAAAATCCCATTGAGAGCGCAAAACGTGAGCTCTGGGAGGAGACCGGATTAGAGCTTTATGAAATCGAGGATCAGATAGGAGAAAGCTATAGTGCGGTCGGATTCAGCAACGAAATGAATGTCTGCATTGTAGGAAGGGCCAGAGGAGAATTTCGTCAGAGCACCTCGACAGTAGAAGAGATTGAAGCGGGGTGGTTCTCAAAGCAGGAGGTCAAAGAATTATTAAAAAAATACCGCTTTGCGGCGAGGACGCAGGCATATTGTTACTTGTGGGCAAAATAGGAAACGAATAAAAAAGTAATCAAAAAAGAGGAAAACCATATTATGGCTTTCCTCTTTTTTATTTACATTGGATGAATCAAGTCAAGATTATTTCTTTACATTGAAAGCTGCCATCTGTGGATAAACTGCTGCATCTCCCAGTTCTTCCTCAATGCGGAGCAGCTGATTGTATTTTGCAACACGCTCAGATCTGGATGGAGCACCTGTCTTGATCTGGCAAGTATTTAATGCAACAGCAAGGTCTGCAATGGTCGTGTCAGCTGTCTCACCAGATCTATGAGAAGAAATTGCAGTATAGCCAGCTTTGTGAGCCATTTTGATTGCCTCAAGAGTTTCGGAAACAGAACCAATCTGATTCAGTTTGATCAGGATGGAATTTCCAGCGCCAAGGGAGATACCCTTAGAAAGTCTCTCAGTATTTGTAACGAAAAGATCATCACCAACAAGCTGAACCTTGTGACCAATCTTTTCTGTCATTTTCTGCCAGCCTTCCCAATCCTCTTCATCAAGACCATCTTCGATGGAGATGATAGGATATTTGTCAACTAATGCTTCCCAGTGAGCAATCAGCTCGTCAGAGGTAAACTCTTTTCCAGACTTCGGCTGCTTGTAGAAGCCTTTGCCTTTCTCACTCTTCCACTCGGAAGAAGCTGCATCCATAGCGATCATGAAATCTTTACCTGGTTCGAAGCCGGCTGCCTTGATTGCCTCAAGAATCTTTTCGATAGCTTCTTCATCATTCTTTAACTGATTTGGTGCAAAACCACCCTCGTCACCAACAGCAGTTACATCTCCCATTTCCTTGATCAGGCTCTTAAGCTTATGGAATACCTCAGCACACCATCTGAGAGCTTCTTTAAAGGTAGGAGCGCCAACAGGCATGATCATGAATTCCTGTGTATCAACAGCGCTGTCTGCATGTGCACCACCATTTAAGATGTTCATCATTGGAACCGGGAGACGATTTCCGGAGATACCGCCCAGAAAACGATACAGAGGAATCTCTAAAGCAGTTGCAGCAGCTCTTGCTGTTGCGATAGAAACAGCGAGAATGGCATTTGCTCCGAGTTTAGACTTGTCCTTTGTGCCATCGGCATCGATCATTGCCTTATCTACAGCGTAGATATCAGAAGCATCCAGACCGATTAAAGCATCAGCAATAACAGTATTGATATTTTCTACCGCTTTTGTAACGCCCTTTCCGAGATAACGAGTTTTATCTCCATCACGAAGCTCTAATGCTTCGAACTCACCTGTGGAAGCTCCGCTCGGTGCTGTACCGCGTGCTACGGTGCCATCTGCTAAAGTAACCTCTGCCTCAACGGTAGGATTTCCTCTGGAATCCAAGATTTCTCTACCAATGACCTTTTCGATTTCTAAATAATTCATACTGTTTAACACACTCCTTTATCTTATTTTTAATATAGAATCGCCAAATTTATTTCCTGAAAAAGGAAAAAAACTAACACAATCACTATACCATAAGTGGAAATGGAATACAATCGTGTTATTGATAAATTTTATCAATAACACGATTTGCTTTTGGAGTGCAAATGGATATTCTGCAGGGGATATCAGACCATGCCCTGATTTTGAACAATCAAAGTATCATAGCCGAGAGAACGCAGATGGTCGGAAAGCTGTTTGGCTTCTTCAAGACTTGAAGTATCTCCTGCGGTAACGACATAATACGTTCCATTGTAATAAATATTTCCATCAAAGCCCTGGTCTAAGAGCCGGTTCAGATAGTATTGGGCATTGGAAGGAATCCGAAAGAGTCCGACCTGGACCCGGTATCGGTTCTGCCCCATGCTCTGGGAAGATAAGGTCCGTATGATGGCAGAAGCAATGGCCTCAGCAATCTGATCAAAATTCGTATCGAATAAGTCATTATCGGAATCGGTATTGAGAAAACCGGCTTCAATTAGAATCGCAGGCATTTCTGTCCGTTTTAAGACGACCAGATTAGGCCGTTCCTTAATGCCGGCATTTCGAAATCCGACACGTTCTAATTCCTGATTGACGGCTCTGGCGAGTTCTGCTTTGATGCCGCTGTTATCATAAAGAAGAGTTTCCACGCCGTGGTACATATTTGCCTGAGGGCTGGAGTTACGATGAATGGAAACAAAATAGTCCCCGTCACTGTTGTTTGCAATCCGCGCTTTTTCGATGGGTGTATCATAGACATCGGTTGTACGGGTATAAATTACCGGAAAACCGTTTTGCTCTAAGATATCGCCCACAGCAAGAGCAAGACGCAGGGTATCTTCTTTTTCCAGGCGACCGTTATATGTGGCGCCACTGTCCGTTCCTCCATGACCGGCATCTAGGATAATCGTAGGATTCATAGAGAGCCTCCTTTGAGAGATTCCTTTTTTATAGAGTATGCGTTTGGTCGAAAAACGTGTAGTTGCCTATTGGTTTTCATGGAACTCAGGGCGCCGGGCTTCTTCCAGGGCATTCTCAATAGCATGGAGCAGCATTTGTGAGGTATATTGGTTTTCCTGTTGAAACGTGATTCCGTCAGTAGATTGCTTTTCGATGATCTGGTCACTGAGTTCCTTTAGGGAAGTGGTCATCAGAGGATACATGGTCGCCATGCTTTCTTCCATGTGGGAAAAGGAAATGGAGAGGATGTTCTGTTCATCGACGGTAACATCTACGTTTACATTTTGTCCGCCCAGAACGATGGGAGAGGAATAGGTGCCTGCGTCATAAATGGCTCCTGAAACAGAGGCTTTTGTTTCTTTTTTATCCGGATGAAACATGACAAGGAGTAAAATAAGAAGAATCAGGGCAAGGACAGCAAAGATTGCAGTATAGATAACTTCTTTCATATGTAGAACGATGATTTTTGTTTTTTGGCTCATAGTGTGACCTCCCGGGAAATGAACTTTAAGAAATATGCATTATGTAACTATAGTATATGGGAGAGAAAGTAAAAATATGAAAGGAGGCAGGAAAAAAACTTCAAAAACCTATATGGCAAAAATGACGAAAAAAATGAAAATCCTTCAAAAAAATAGGTGAAAAATTTCCAATGGAAAAAAACAAAAAAAAGATGGATAATAGGCTTGTAAAGAGCAAAAAGAATAAGGAAAAGGTGGGAACATTATGGTGCCATATGAAGCAATTTTTAAAAGAAAAACAGTGCGGCGTTTTTTGCCGGATCCGCTTAGCGAAAAGGAATTATTGGATCTTATGAAATATGAGAAAAATCTGGTGGCTCAGGATCGCTCGATTCTTACCAAAATGGAAATTCTGGATGTTACCAAAGAGAAGAAAAAAAAGAAGGCGCCGTATTATCTTGTGATTTACTCAGAAAAGAAGGAAGGCTGGCTGTCTAATGCCGGTTGTTTGATTGAGCAGATGGTTTTATATATGGCATCCAAAGGAATTGGAACCCGTTATCTTGGAAATGTCAAATATGATAAAGTCCTGGAGGGAGATCTGCACTATGTTATCATGGTGGCATTTGGAAAGCCGGCAGAAGAAATCTATCGTCCTTCCTTTAAGGCAAAAAGAAAACCTTTATCCGCTATCAGTGTCACAAAAGAGGAAATGAATCCAAATTTTGCTACCATGCTTGAGGCAGCGAGACTGGCTCCTTCTGCCCTGAATCGCCAGCCGTGGTTTTTTGAGGTCTTTCCAAGAAAAATCCGGATGTATTATAAAAGAAGATCTAAGATTAAGCATCTTTCCAAAATGGACGAAATCAGTATGGGAATTATGCTGGCGCATTTGCTGACTGCTGCGGATGAATTGTGGGTGGATGTGGTATTGCGTCGGCCGGAACAGGTCCCAAAGGGGAAAATGAGCTATTTTTTGACGTTGTCGCTCCGAAAGGAAGAGGAAGGAGAAAAGGGGTAATCTGGGAAGAAAATACGTAGACATATTTTTATACTGTTAGCGAAAACCAGCAGCGGTTTTCGTTAACGGTATAATATAAAAAGATGGGTACTGTACCAGTGTCTGAAGAATCAGAACAGCTAAATAAGAGGAGGGGATACAGTAACCATCTTTTTTACAATTCCAAAAGCGCGAGACGGG
>CADBUD010000335.1 GCA_902797785.1 uncultured Lachnospiraceae bacterium | reverse complement strand
GGTCGTATTTGGCGCACTGCTGCCTCGGATTTTCAAGCAAAATGCGCTTGAAAATACCTTGCGGGATAGTGGCTGTGAATAGTAACCTTAGGCGTCTTCTTCATTGCTAAATCTCTTGATTGCCTCATTCAGCGAAAGCATTCTCGCATCCAGCATGGATACGATTTCTGCACACTCCCTCAACTCACTGCTGATGTACTTTGGCGCATTTCCCTCAAATTTATAATAAATCTTATGCTCCAGACTCGCCCAGAAATCCATTGCAATGGTCCGAATCTGTATTTCTACCTTGGTATCTACAACACTGTCCGACATGAAAATCGGAACACTGGCAATCATATGATAGCTCTTATAGCCGCTGTCCTTCGGATTCTGGATATAATCCTTCGTGGAAAGGATTTTGATATCACTTTGATTTCTCAGCATCTCAGCAATCCGGTAGATATCCGATGTAAAAGAACAGATGACACGAATCCCTGCAATATCATTGACATACTGTACCATATTTTCAATGCTGGTCTCTAAATTTCTGCGCTTTAGCTTTTTTACGATGCTTTCCGGTGATTTGATCCTTGATTTGATATATTCAATTGGATTATACTTATGTACATGCTGAAACTCATCATTTAAAATCTCTAATCTTGTTCCGACCTCTTTGAGGGCAGACTGATATAAAAAAATGATTGTCGTCCATCCGTCCGCTGTTTCATCACTTAACATTTTTGAGTAATCTGCCATAAATCTCCACCTCTATTCTCCTGCAAATGCATGGTTGTTCCTAAGCTTTATCTCCCCGATTTATTCGCCGGTTCGATATGAATCGTTTTTCCTTTGATCTTGACGGATTTCATTGATTCAAGCACCTTAACGGCATACTCTTTCGGAACCTCTACAAAAGAATACTTGTCATTCAAATCGATTCGTCCAACGACACGCCCTGGAATCTGGCTTTCTCCGGCAATGGCTCCTAAGATATCCTTGGCCCTGACATTTTGCTTCTTTCCGATGTTGATGAACAAACGAACCATTCCTTCCTCAGCACCGGTGCCCTCCAGATCGTATTCTTCCTGATCCTCATTTTCCTCCTCCTGATCGTATCCCATCTCCAGATGGAGCAAGGCTGCCGCATAATCCAGTGAGGTATAATCATTGGATTCATTCATCTGCTTCTGCAGAACATGGACTGCCTTGGAAAGATCGACGTGCTCTATAATATCCTCCAGTCTCTCCATCATTTTTTCTACTTTGATCTGTTCGACATCATCCACTGTCGGAACCGGTTTCATGTAGATTTTTGTCTTACAGTATCTCTGGATGTCCTTTAATTTGTAGATTTCCTTTCCTACCACAAAGGTAAAGGCCCGGCCGGACCGGCCTGCCCGCCCCGTTCGTCCGATTCGGTGGACATAATATTCATCGTCCTGCGGAACATCATAATTAAAGACGGCCTCGACATCATCTACATCGATTCCTCTTGCCGCCACATCAGTAGCCACCAAAATCTCTGTCTTTCCATTCCGGAACGCATTCATCACACGGTCTCTTTGTATCTGTTTTAGATCTCCGTGAAGTCCCTCTGCGGAATAACCTCTCCCCTTTAGTACCTCCACCAGCTCATCTACCTTTTTCTTGGTATTGCAGAATACCAAAGAGCGCTCCGGCGCATACAGATCCAACAAACGACAGAGGATATCATCTTTGTTTTTCTTGCGCACTTCATAATAGTACTGCTCGATGCTCGGGACGGTCAGCTGTTTTTTTACTACCTTTACCGTAACGGCATCTTTTTGAAAACGTTTTGCGATTTCCTGAATCTCTTTGGACATGGTAGCGGAAAACAGGATGGTCTGACGGTCTTCCGGTATCTGCTCTAGGATGGTTTCCATATCCTCCCGAAATCCCATATTCAGCATTTCATCAGCCTCATCCATAACAATCGTATGAACAGCATCACACTTGATGGTCTTTCGGCGCATATGATCCATAACACGTCCCGGGGTTCCAATAATAATCTGGGTACCTGATTTCAGTGAGCGAATCTGCTTTACGATCTCTTGCCCTCCATACACCGGAAGGATTTTTATCCCATGCAGGTATTTGCCCAGCTTATGCATTTCCTCTGAGACCTGAATCGCCAGCTCTCTGGTCGGACAGAGTACGATGGCCTGGAGTTTTTTGCTTTTCGGATCTACCTTTTCTAAAATAGGAATCCCGAACGCCGCTGTCTTTCCTGTCCCGGTCTGAGCCTGACCGATCATATCGACTCCCGACATCACGACCGGAATCGCTTTTGCCTGAATCGGCGATGCCGCCTCAAATCCCATGTCCATCACCGCTTTTAGTATTTTATTAGAAATCTCGAGTTCTTCAAATTTCACTGTTTCCATATGATTGTTTTCCTCCTCGTGATAGTATCGCTGCGCATCATTTTATCCTTGTTAGTGAAAACCGGCAATGGTTTTTATTAACAAGGATGAAACATCATGAAAGTTATGATAACAGACTTGGAATTATGTGTCAAATTCTACCTGCCCACTGCCCCGAATTTTCATACTCTGTACGCCTTCGGTGTGCAAAAAAAAGCATGAAAATACCTTGCGGGATATCGGCTGTGAATAGTAACCCGGATATCGGCTAGTTACCTTCTTTCATCTTGACAATTCAAATCGCTTGATGTAGTATATAACTATGATATGTAGTTTTTAATACTATGTGTTGTATATTTTTGAATATATTATATCGTTTTGCATATTATTATAAAAAACATTGCGTCATGACAATTAGACTCACCATGAAAGGAAGGATACTATGACGAAAAAAATTATTTTCCGCTTAAAAGATCCCGGAAGCGCAATCACCCACTTTATCGGCTTTCTTCTGGCTGCGACTGCCTCGATTCCTCTGATGATCCGGGCCGTTCTGACAAAGGACAGCATTCTGATTTTTTCCTTTGCTGCTTTTATTTTCAGTATGATGCTGCTCTATGCTGCCAGTACCACGTACCACAGTATCGATGGTTCTGAACGTATCAATAAGCTCCTGAAAAAGTGGGATCATATGATGATTTCCATTATGATTGCCGGTTCCTATACCCCTATCTGTCTGATCGTATTAAAGAATCAGAATGGATTCCGGCTGTTTATTCTTGTCTGGAGCTTTGCGCTTTTAGGGGTTCTGCTCAAGGCGTTCTGGGTTTTTTGCCCCAAGATCATTTCTTCCATTCTCTACATTGTGATGGGATGGCTTTGTGTCCTGGCACTGCCGGAAATTTACCACGCCCTTCCCTCCCCGGCTTTTGCCTGGCTTTTGGCCGGTGGGATATTTTATACGATCGGCGGAATTATTTACGCCTTGAAGCCGGCTTCCTTTAATCAGCGTCATCCTTATTTTGGAACACATGAGATTTTCCATGTATTTGTCATGGCCGGAAGTATCTGTCATTTTATTGTGATGTTTTGTTTTGTTTCTCATATGCAGCGATGAGATTCAGTTTTTCTTTGCGGGAAAGTTGTTTGATTGCCCATTCCCTGCGCATGGCCTCTTCTTTGGTTGAAAAACATTCCTGATAGACCAGTGTAACCGGACGTCTTGATACCGGTCTGGTGTACTTTGCCCCGGTTCCCCGGTTGTGCTGTTTTAATCTGTTGGAGAGATTGTTTGTCCAACCAGTGTATAGGGTCTGGTCAGCGCACAAAAGGATATAGGTTACATTTGAGAATGAATTTTCATTTTGAGTCATTGTTTTTCTTTCCTTTGGGAGTATTTTAAGGAAACGTTGATTGGATCAGCGTTTCCTTTTTGTGTGCATCCGTGTCATATCGTATGGCTTTTCACTTTATGACTGATATATGATAAGTATCCGGCGATTCTGGTATTTTTCCTAATGAATTTTTATATACTCATGAACGAAACGGCTTGCCGTTTTGTTCATGAGCCGCGTCGGAATAACTTTTGGTAAGGGAGAACCGGATACGTTTTTTCGTTAATTCGAAGTTCCTT
>CADBUD010000334.1 GCA_902797785.1 uncultured Lachnospiraceae bacterium | reverse complement strand
GGACAAAATAAAATATGTGAGCAGCCGATCCTCCGTTGCCAAGGTTTCAGGGAAGGGAAAAATCAAGGCAAAGGCCAGGGGAACAGCAAAGATCAAGATCAAAGCAGGAAAAAAGATATATAAGACGATTCGGGTAACGGTAAAGGCTGCGCCAAAGACTTTTTCTTTACAGGCTGGCAAAAAAGTCATAAAGAAAAAGAAGTCATTCAAGATCAAAGTATCTTTTCCTAAAAATTCCTACAGCAGATCGATCAGCTATCATTCTTCGAATCCGAAAGTCGCAGCTGTAGATGCAGAAGGAAGGGTGAGCGGAAAACGGACAGGAACAGCAAAAATCCGGGTTCGTCTGTTCAATGGAAAAAAGAAAACGATTACTGTTGTGGTAAAAAAATAGAAGGAAAAAGGAGAAAATCCATGAGTTATGCAGATCAGGTCTTTGTATCGATGTGTCAGGATATCCTAAACAACGGCACAGATACCAGAGGAGAAAAGGTCCGCCCGAAGTGGGAGGATGGCAGCAGTGCTTATACCATCAAAAAATTTGGAGTGGTCAACCGGTATGATCTGTCGAAGGAGTTTCCGGCACTGACGCTCCGGCGCACAGCCATGAAGAGCGCGACAGATGAAATCCTTTGGATCTGGCAGAAAAAATCAAATAATATCAAAGAACTGAACAGTCATATCTGGGACAGCTGGGCAGATGAGGATGGGTCCATTGGCAAAGCCTATGGATATCAGCTGGGAGTAAAACATCAGTATAAGGAAGGGTGGTTCGACCAGGTCGACCGGGTCCTTTATGATTTAAAGAATCATCCGTTCAGCCGCAGGATCATGACGAACCTCTATGTACATCAGGATCTTTATGAAATGAATCTCTACCCATGTGCCTACAGCATGACCTTCAATGTCACACAAAAGGCAGATGGGGGGCGGCTGGTCTTAAATGCTGTCTTAAATCAGCGGTCACAGGATGTTTTGACAGCGAACAATTGGAATGTGGCACAATATGCTATTCTGCTGCATATGATCGCACAGGTCTCAGATATGGAGGCCGGTGAGCTGGTGCATGTGATAGCAGATGCGCATATCTATGACCGTCATGTTCCGCTGGTAGAGGAGCTCATTTCCAGAAAACAGTATCCGGCGCCGAAATTCTGGCTGAATCCGGAAATCAAGGATTTCTACCAGTTCACGACAGAGGATATTCACTTTGAAAATTATCTTACGGGAGAGCAGATTAAACATATCCCCGTAGCAGTCTGACAGGAGGGAAAGCTATGAATCTCATTGCGGCAGTAGATCGACACTGGGGAATCGGATTTCAGAATGAATTATTAGTCCGGATTCCCAAGGATCAAAAATTCTTTCGACAGGAGACGACGGGAAAGGTCGTGGTTCTGGGCAGAAAGACACTGGAAACATTTCCACAGGGGCTGCCTTTAAAGAACAGGACCAATATCATATTGTCAAAAGACCCTTCTTATCAGGTCAGGGGGGCAGAGGTCGTTCATTCAGTGGAAGAACTGCTTTTAGCAGTAAAGGGCTATCCGACAGAGGATATTTATATTATTGGCGGAGAAAGTATTTATCGCCAGCTGCTTCCATACTGTGATACAGCCCATATTACCAAAATTGATTATACCTTTCAGGCAGATGCTTTTTTTCCGAATCTGGACAAGGAGGAGGAATGGGAGGTCACTGCAGAAAGTGAGGAAGAGACCTATTTTGATCTGGAATATTATTTTGTAAAATATGAACGCAGCAAGCTATTTCGTTCATGAGGATAGCAAAAATATAGGGAAAGGAAGAAAAAATATGCAGATTTCAGGTGCAAAATTATTTGTAAAAGCACTTGCCGCAGAAGGAGTGGATACCGTTTTTGGATATCCGGGCGGTTATGCGATTGATTTATTTGATGAACTATATAAACAGGATAATGCGAAAATCAAGCTGATCCTCCCACGGCATGAGCAGGGATTGATTCATGCGGCGGACGGATATGCCAGGAGCAGTGGAAGGACAGGGGTCTGCCTGGTAACGAGTGGTCCGGGAGCGACCAATCTGGTTACAGGAATTGCAACAGCAAACTATGACAGTGTTCCCCTTGTCTGTTTTACCGGACAGGTTTCTACCGGATTGATCGGAAACGATGCTTTTCAGGAGGTAGATATCATTGGAATTACCAGAAATATCTGTAAATGGGGAGTGACGGTTCACCGGCGCGAGGATCTGGGGCGGATCATAAAAGAAGCCTTCTACATTGCCAATACCGGAAAACCGGGACCGGTCATCATCGATATTCCAAAGGATATCCAGACCAGTCTCGGACCGTCCGAATACCCGTCCGAGGTCAATATCCGTGGATACAAGCCGATTGAGAACGTTCACATCGGTCAGTTAAAAAAAGCCTATCGGATGTTAAAGAGCGCAAAGCGTCCGTTGATCTTAGCGGGCGGCGGCGTTACCAGAAGAGAAGCGTTTGAGATGTTTACCAAATTTGCAGAGCAGACAAAGACTCCAGTAGTCACCACATTGATGGGGCGGGGCTCCATTCCGACGACACATTCTTTGTTTGTGGGAAATTGTGGAATGCACGGAACCTATGCCGCCAATATGGCAGTTTCCCAATGTGATATTCTCTTTTCCATCGGGACAAGATTCAATGACCGGATTACGGGAGATTTAAATGAATTTGCGCCGGAGGCAAAAATTGTTCATATTGATATTGATACCGCATCGATTTCAAGAAATGTCAAGGTGGACGTACCGGTCGTTTCGGATGCATTTACGGCATTATCCAAGCTGACAGAGTGGGCTGAGGGAGATGCGGAAAAGCTTGAGCATATCGAGGGAAGAGAGGAATGGATCGATAAGATTCAAAGCTGGAATCAGGAGAATCCGCTGGAAATGAAGGTGGAAAATGGAGTTTCCCCGCAGGCAGTCATAGAAGCAATCAATCAAAGCTATGATCATTATCAGGTCGTAACGGATGTTGGACAGAACCAGATGTGGACGTATCAGTTCTTACAGATGGATGAGAATCGTCGGCTGATCACTTCCGGAGGACTTGGCACCATGGGATACGGACTTCCCGGAGCCATCGGCGCGAAGCTGGCAAATCCGGAGGAAAACATCATCTCCGTCAATGGAGACGGGGGAATCCAGATGAATATCCAGGAACTGGCGACAGCAGTAATTGAGGGTCTTCCAATTACGGTTTGTATTTTTAATAATGGATATCTGGGCATGGTTCGCCAGATGCAGCATCTGTTTTATGGGAAGCGTTATTCTGCGACCTGCCTGACCAAAAGAAGAAGCTGTCCGGAGGATTGCAAGGGACCAGGAGAGCAGTGCCCTGCCTATACGCCTGATTTTGTGAAATTAGCAGAAAGCTATGAGTGCAGGGGAATCCGCGTGACCAAAAATGAAGAGATCCTTCCAGCACTCAAAGCAGCCAGAGAAGAAACAAAGGTTCCGACCATCATAGAATTTATGATTCCGTACGGGGAGCTCGTTCTTCCGATGGTCAAAGGCGGAAATCCAATGAGTGAAATGATTTTAAAGGCGAAAAAATAAGAGAAAAGAAGAGGAGAACAACATGAAAAAGCGATGGATTGCACTTTATGTGGAAAATCAAGTGGGTGTGCTTTCTAAAATATCCGGGCTGTTTTCAGCAAAATCCTACAATCTCGTCAGCTTGACCGTAGGAACGACAGAAGATGTAACGGTTTCACGGATGACGATCTGCGTCAGCAGTGATGACATCACGTTTGAGCAGATTAAAAAACAGCTGAACCGTATGGTGGAGGTCATCAAGGTCATTGACCTGACAGAGGTTCCGATTCATATGAAGGAGCTGATGTATATCAAGGTCTGGGCAGAGAAACAGGAGAAGAAGAATCAGCTGTTCCAGATCGCGCAGGTGTTTGGCGTCAATGTCTGTGATTACTCCAACGATCATGTGATTTTAGAATGTACGTTGACAGAGCATCGGAATGACGATCTTGTGGCTCTTTTGAAAAAGAACTTCAAGAAAATCGAAGTGGTACGTGGTGGAACGGTAGCAGTAGAATCGGTCAGCACATTCTGCCGGTAGAACAGTTCTGCTTGACATAGTGATTTTGTGGTAGTAAACTTATTTTTGGTAGACACCAAAGATTTTTTGAAAGGAAGCGTGAAAAATGAGCGGAGAAATAGAAAAAAAACAAATGGACTGGGCAAACATTGGATTTAATTATCATGTGACAGACCAGCGGTATGTGTCAAATTACAAGGATGGAAAATGGGACGACGGAGTACTCACATCGGATGATAAGATTACGATTTCAGAATGCGCCGGAGTCCTGCAGTATTCCCAGAGCTGTTTTGAAGGATTAAAGGCTTATACGACAGAGGACGGAAAAATTGTCACCTTCCGTCCGGATCTCAATGCAGAGCGGATGGAAAATACCTGTAAACGTCTGGAAATGCCAGTATTTCCAAAGGAGCGTTTTATTGATGCGATTGAGCGTGTCGTGGCAGCAAATGAGGCATATGTACCTCCATATGGTTCCGGGGCGACGCTCTATATCCGGCCATATATGTTCGCGAGCAGCCCGGTCATTGGAGTCAAACCGGCAGAAGAATATCAGTTCCGTGTACTGGTAACGCCGGTAGGTCCATATTTTAAGGGCGGAGCAAAGCCATTGACAATCAAGGTTTCTGATTTTGACCGTGCAGCTCCTCATGGAACGGGACATGTCAAAGCAGGTCTTAACTATGCCATGAGCCTTCATGCTATTGTGACAGCTCACGAGGAAGGATACAGTGAAAATATGTATCTCGATCCGGCGACCCGGACAAAGGTAGAAGAGACCGGTGGGGCAAATTTCCTTTTTGTGACAAAGGATCAAAAGGTCGTGACACCAAAATCAGAAAGCATTCTTCCTTCTATCACGAGACGGTCCCTGATGATCGTGGCAAAAGATTATTTAGGACTCGAGGTAGAAGAGAGGGAGATTCTCTTAGAAGAGGTCAAGGATTTTGCAGAGTGCGGTCTCTGTGGAACGGCAGCGGTGATTTCACCGGTCGGAAAGATTGTAGATCATGGAAAGGAAATCTGTCTGCCGAGTGGCATGGACGAGATGGGACCGATCACAAAGAAGCTGTATGATACACTGACAGGCATCCAGATGGGACGGATCGAAGCACCGGAAGGCTGGATTCATGTAATCAAGTGATGTCGGGGTCAAATAAATCAACATATGTTACTATTCACAGCTCTGCTGTTCATAGCAACAAAATGCACACAAATACTCCCTTCGGTCGTATTTGGCGCACTGCTGTCCCGGATTTTCAAGCAAAATGCGCTTGAAAATACCTTGCGGGAT
>CADBUD010000333.1 GCA_902797785.1 uncultured Lachnospiraceae bacterium | reverse complement strand
GATGAATTTCGCTGTCGGTGTCTCAGGCCTGACAATTTGTATCCTTGGTCTGCTTCAGATCATAAACAGTTCTCATTTAGAACGTCGAATACGCCAATATTTTTTAGGTTTTTTTTTCATCCTTACGGCATATATTTCGTGCAGTCTGATGGGTCAGATGGGGAGAGGGTTTCACGAAAAAATCTCTCTTTTTATGGAATCTGCATTTTCATCTGTCCTTACCGTTATGCTGACGCGTTTTATTCTTGAGCAGAGCAGCAGACCAAATTGGCGGCAAAGTGCTGCGTATCGTATTTCTCTGGGCCTGTGGGTCGGATATATGCTTTTGTTGGTCTATACCCAGTTTTCCACGCAGATTTATTATTTTGATGCAGAGTGGGAATATCACCGGGGACCTTATTATCCTGCCCTGCTGGTACCGCCGGTTCTTATCATGTTGATGAATCTGTTGATTCTTTGGCACAGACGAAAGCATCTTTCTAAAAAAGAGTATACGGCTTTTTTCGTATATTGTCTGGCGCCTTTGTGCTGTATGATCATTCAGATGTTTTTGTTTGGACTATATTTGATTGTTCTTGGTTCAGCGGTTGGCGCAATGTTCATGTTTTACTATATTCTGGATGACCAGATGGATCGTTATTATAGAAAAGAGGCGGAAAATGCGCAATTAAAGATTGACATTCTTTTAGCACAGATTCAGCCGCATTTTTTATTTAATTCACTGACTACGATTCGCTATCTGTGTCGGAAAGACCCGGAAAAGGCGGAGAAAGCAGTGACAAATTTCATTGCTTATCTGCGCCACAATATGGATTCCCTGTCATTAGACAGACCGATTCCATTTCAGGAAGAGTTAAAACATGTAGAGGGATATTTATTCCTGCAGAAGCTTCGCTTTGGAAAGGAGCTGAAGGTAGAGTATGATTTGGAATGCATGGATTTTTGTATTCCAACGCTCACGCTTCAGCCGCTGGTGGAAAACGCTGTTACCTATGGCGTCAGGAGAACAGAAAGCGGAGCAGGCGTTGTGACGATTCGCACCAGAAAATACGATGATCAGATCGAGGTCAGCGTTCTTGATGACGGACCCGGTTTTGTTCCGGATGTTTTGCCGGATGATCAAAAACGTTCTCATACCGGAATAAAAAATGTAAGAGAACGTTTGATGCGGGTTGTCGGAGCAGAGCTTGTAATTGATTCCACAATGGGAAAAGGAACGACGGCTACCATTATACTGCCCCAGGAGGAAAAATCATGTTGATATTTATCATAGATGATGAAGAAAAAGTTTTGGAAGAAACGAGGGAGACGATAGAAGAAGCGGTGGATGATGCAAAGATTATGGCATTCACCCGGGGAGCGCCCGCAATAGAAGCGGTCAGGGAAGGGGAAGAACCGGATGTCGTTTTTTGTGATATTGAAATGCCGGGGCTGTCAGGTCTGGCATTTGCCGTGGAGATGAAGAAAGCCTCTCCGAATACGAGAATCATCTTTGTGACAGGATATGAAAAATATGCGGTTCAGGCGTTTAAAATCAAGGTACATGGATATTTGTTAAAGCCGCTGATAGCAGAGGATGTTAGGGATGAGTTAAAATATCTTCCCCAGAAAGAAGAGCCCCGGACGGATCGGCTGGTGGTTCACTGCTTTGGACACTTTGATGTGTATTGGAAAGGAAAGCCGGTGATTTTTTCCAGAAAACAGAGTAAGGAGCTGTTAGCATACCTGATCGACCGGCAAGGGGCAGTCTGTACTGCAGGGGAAATCGCATTGGCACTTTGGGAAAAGGAAGATTCCAAGCGGGCTGAGATGCAGCGTGTCCGTAATATTATCAGCGATTTAAAAAAGACATTAAAGCAGATTGGTATGGATCAGGTGTTGATACGGGAACACCGGCAGATCGCCATTCGGAAAGAACTGGTAGACTGTGATTATTACCGGATGCTGGATGGTGACATAGATGCGTTGAACGCTTATCGGGGGGAATATATGGGGGATTATAGCTGGGCAGAGCTTACCAATGCAAAACTGGGATTTATAGGAAAAGATGGCTATAATGTACGTGGAAATATACACTTACAAAGGAAAAAAATGATGATTTTGTGACGTTTATGAACGCTTTTTGTTATATAATTGATAGGATATCAGGGGGATGTTTCTGCGCTTTTGTTATGTTTACTATTCGTAGTAAACTGCAATAGATTGTTACTATTCACAGCTAATAGTAACAATAGATTATAAAAATAAGGAGGAAAAGACATGAAAAAGCTCAAAAAATTTGTCAGCTGCTTCATGGCGGCCTGTATGCTGTTTGGCAATGTGCCGGATTCATGCTTTGGCGGCCGGACAGTACCGGCAGAG
>CADBUD010000332.1 GCA_902797785.1 uncultured Lachnospiraceae bacterium | reverse complement strand
GCATCCGTTTCTGACAGGGATGAGGTATTTGCGGTAGCATCCGTTTCTGACAAAGATGAGGTATTTGCGGCGGCATCCGTTTCTGGCAGGGATGAGGTATTTGCGGCGGCATCCGTTTCTGGCTGTGATACGACTTCCGTGCCCTCTGCTTCACTGGAGGAATCGATTCCTTCTTCTAATATCTCCTTTACCCCTTTTACATTATTGGTGACTCTGCTGTCGGCTGAAGTACTGTCTCCACCACAGCCACTTAGGATTCCTGTCAAACAAAGACATAAAAATAAACAGATCATTCTTTTTTTATTTTTCATTTTATATGCTCCCATCATGTTTTTATGAATAATTCCTTATTTCGCAGCTGTTCCGAAGCTTCCAATCAGGGCACAAACAGCAAATGCCACAACGTCTATGGCAACAATGGTCGATCCGACCGGTGTTTCTGCCAGAATGGAAATCAGGATGCCCAAAAAAGCACAGAACACGGAAAAGACAGCGGAAAAAATCGTCACAGAGCGAAAACTCTTTAATATCCTCATAGCAGAAAGTGCCGGAAAGATGACAAGTGCTGAAATCAAAAGAGATCCGACCAGATTCATCGCCAGAACAATAATGACGGCTATAATTACAGCAATCAAAAGATTATAACGGTTGGCGTTGGTTCCGGTTGCATTGGCAAAGGTCTCATCAAAGGTCACGGCAAATATTTTATGATAAAATAAAAGGAACAAAATAACAACAACGATGGATAAGATGATACATAGGGCAACCTCAAAAGAAGAAAGAGTCAGAATTGAGGTGGAGCCAAACAGGGTGCTGCAGACATCTCCTGAAATATTTGAAGACGTCGGAAAAAGGTTCATGATCAGATAGCCAAAGGCTAATGCTCCCACCGAAATCATGGCAATTGCGGCATCTCCCTTGATTTTTGTATTTTGTCCTGTGCGGAGGAGCAGGATGGCGCATAGAACCGTAATTGGCAGAACCAGCATCATTTTATTGGAAAAATGCAAGACACTGGCAATGGCGAGCGCACCGAAGGCAACATGTGACAGGCCGTCTCCAATAAAAGAAAACCTCTTTAACACCAGGGTCACGCCCAGTAGTGAGGAGCAAAGTGCGATCAGGACTCCGACAATCAGCGCATTCAGAACAAAAGAATGCTGAAAGTAAAGACCCAGTTTTTCAAAGATTTCATTCATGATGATGTTTTCCTCCTTTGCTTCTTTTGGAATCCGCTTTCTCCTGTCCTCCGGATTCCTGGGCTAAGAACATTTTTCCATGTTCGCTCTTTTGATATTCTTCTTTTGTCCCATAAAAGACATGATCTCCGATATGAAGGATATGTGTGGCATATTTGACGGCTGCCATAAGATCATGGGAAATCATAATGATAGTGATCCCTTCTTTATTCAGTCCGTAAATCAGTTCATACATAGATGCTGTCACCATAGGATCTAAACCAGATACCGGTTCATCGAGCAAAAGAAGCTTTCTGGTTGCACAAAGGGCTCTTGCCAACAGGACTCTTTGCTGTTGACCGCCGGACAGCTCCCGATAGCATCGGTTGGAAAATTCTAAGATTCCCATTTTCTTCATATTTTCTTCCGCCATAGCCTTTTCTTCTTTTCGATAAAATGGGCGTAGTCCGCAGTGTCCCTGACATCCGGACAAAACGATTTCTTTTACAGAAGCAGGAAAGTCCCTTTGGACAATGGTCTGCTGAGGCAGATAGCCGATTTCATTTTTCTTTAGTCCATCTCCGGTGGAAACGGTTCCACGAATCGGATTTTGTAAACCGAGCAGAGTTTTCATCAACGTAGATTTCCCGGAACCGTTTTCTCCCACAATGCAGAGATAATCTCCGGAATTTACGGAAAAATTGAGATTTTTGACAATGATGTTAGAATCATATCCCAGAAATAACTCCTGGCAGGTCAGTAACGACATAACAATCTCCTTTATGGTGTGATTTTGATCTTTTTCATGCTGCAGGCATCACAGATTCCATAAAAGACTGTCCTCATAGGATTTAGGACAAACTGGTGCCTTTGCAACAAATGATTTTGGATTTCCACAAGCTCTTCACAGTGCAGATGGATCAGTCTGCCGCACTTCTCACATTTACAGTGGAAGCAGACTTCTTCCTTGGAATGCACGTGTTCTCCGATAAATTCAAAGCAGGCCGGACTATTCCCATCAATAATATATTTATTGACCAGGCCCTCATCTACCATGCGCTCTAATTGGCGGTAAATCGTTGTTTGACCAATGGTCCGTCCATGCTGTTTGAAATATTCATAGACGTCATTTACCGTAATATGCTTTCCTGGAACAGTCTTTAGGTATTCTAAGAGCTCTTCCCGCTGCTTTGTTTTGTATTTTGGTTTTGAATCCATGATGGTCTCCCTTTTGTTTCTGGATTGAATTTGAAAACCTTTTTCGATTTTACAATATATTTTTTTTGTTGTCAAGACGGCATTATTGACGGTTAAAGTATTTTATTCCGGCATTAGGATAGAAATAAGTCCTAATATATCCATCTGTGGAAAGAATGACAAATTCATTGGTACTTTCCAGGTAATATACGCCATCTCCATCTTCCTGTTCTGTTTTGTATAGGGCATTGGGATTTTGAATCACTGCGCTTGCTGCTGCTTCATATTCTTTGGCAGAGGAAAATCCCATTTCGATTCCATGTTTTTGATAGTGCTGGTTTAGTAATGTTTCATTACGGAACGTATAGGAGATGGTGCCGGAATCAGGTTGATTTTCTTCTTTTCCGGATGAGTCCGAATCGTAGGCTGTATTTTCTGTCTGAGTATCATCAGAAGATTCTGTCTGAGT
>CADBUD010000331.1 GCA_902797785.1 uncultured Lachnospiraceae bacterium | reverse complement strand
GTAGATTCATCAGGAGAGAATCGAATCGACACACCATATTTCCACACGGGAGATAAGTTCTATCTGAAGCCGGTAGTTACAGTGGATGGTGTAATTGATCCTGATTATAAAGAGTATGAGTGGGAATATGATAAGGACATTGTATCCTACAGTAAAAAGAGAAATGTATTTACTGTAATTGGACAGCCGGGACAAGAAATTAAGATTCGCGCGGTATCGACCAGCTATAAATATCCAGATCTTGTATCACCGTATTGGGTGAAGCCGATTGTAGATGATGTTTCGATTAAGGTTACAGCTGATAAGAGCGAGATAAGACGCGGAGAGATGGTTGGATTTACAGCGACAGTAGAAAATTTAGAGGACTATAATTTAAGTTGGGCAATAAAAATATACTCAGGATCAAATGATGTTACATTAAGTATGGGACAGTATTTTGAAACAACTTATTTGGCGTCAAAAGTAAATGTTCATGTAAACACCCAGCTTCCAACAGACGGAGACTATATCATTAAAGCAATTGGTTCGATTGATTATAAAGGATTATCGGATTCAGATCAATGCAAGGTTGTTGATAATGATGGAGAGTTTTTCTTCCTGACAACACCAGATGATTCGGTGGATGTGATTACGCTTGATGTAGGCACAAATTTCCAACCAAATGGTGATGGAGGTTTCGTAGTATCAGATGCAAAAGATCAGATTACGGAATATTTGACAGAAAATCATCCAAATCATCAGCAAACATATGCAGCACAAAATGGTAATCTTACATGGCTTGTGACGGACAGAATATGGGCTCCGAGTATGGGTGATATTAACGAGTATGTAGTGACGGATGTGATCGCAGATATAAATATAAAAGAAATCAGTAATGCTGCTTGGCAACATAAAGCAATTTTGACATTTAGAACACTCGGAACAGGAACAGTTTATCTATATCCTTATGTAAAAGTAAGAGATGAATATGTATGGTCACAGGAAAAAGGGACTGAGCACATAGTAGAATGGGAAGTATGGGGAGAAGGAAAGTATTACATGGTTTTAAATATCCATGAGAATAATACTTGGAGAAAAAATGAGAGTACAGCATTTGCCTATATTCCTATTGCATCTAAAGTTTATCATAAAGGTTCAGACGGGAAATATACTACAGAAGAATTTGGTAAAATGGAAGTTGGGGAGAGATATTTTACACCAGTTTGCTGGGGGTATGCTGTAGAGTACAATGTGGTAGAAACAGAGAGTGGAGAGACTGTAGTTAGAGCGAAGGGCGTTTGTAAACAGCAGCCGGCTGATTGGGATCCGGAAACATGGACCGGTCATGATGATAAATTGAATTTTGAATGGTATCAATTGACAGGAAATCAGTGGAGACAGGCAACATACAATAATGGACAGAATGTTTATGAGGAATATAAATAAACTGAGATGAAGAATGGGAGGACAAGAAAATGAAAGGGAGGAAAAGGAAGCTGAAAGCGACCGTCGCCATAACAGTTGCAGTAGCAATTGTGGGCATGTGGCTGGTTCACGGCAGTATGATGCAGGTTGCCAAAGCGGATAATACATTTTATGGAATGAATATGGTCAAGAATCTGGTTTCAGAAGACTTTCCGTTTCAGATTCTTGAAATCGTTCCAGATGAAAAGCTTTCAGAGATTGGCTACCTTGTCGGAGGACAGGAGCCAATCCAGTGGAAGGATGAATTAACGAAGCTGACATCCAAGACAGACAGAGAGGAATATATGAAACGTCTGTTCAATGGATTGGCTGAGCTTGTAACAACCGAGGAGAGTGATTCTGCAGCTCCTCTCCATTATGCCGGATATGGGGAGACCTATGGAATATATCCAGGAGATAGTAACTGGACGGAATTGGAACTGAAAAACACAGAAAATCTGGCAGCTGGCACGGCAGGATATTATATGCAGTACGATGGTGCCGATTCGGGAGAATACAACCGATTGGATGCTGTTTATGAAGTAACAGCATCAGATGGAAGCTACCAGCAGAATGTTAGTTATTTTACCAATACGACAGGTGAAAAGTATTATGACATACAGTTCAAGGCAATTCCCGAAACAGTAAGTGTTACGACAGCTCAGGCGATTGAAGATTTGGTCAGCGGAGCATCTGTGATTTACCGTGCAAGCAGTGTAACGGCGTTAAATGAGACAAATTTTGCAGATTTAGATGATTTGGATTCTGTTTATAAAACAACAAATGAGAGTGGCGGAGCCTATGAATATGTAGGAAAAAAAGAGAATCTGAATTGGAGCAGTCTGACATTTGATCAGGGAGAGGTGTATTACAATCTAACATTCCAATATGTTAAAAAAGAGGATGCGCGTCTGGGCGTTATCTATTATGAGGCGGCGGATGTTCAGTTCAAGCTGGATGCATATGATCTTGAACCATTAGGAGAGTATGCTGCTGTATTAGATAATATTACCCCTTATGTAGAGGCATCAGGAGATGCTGCTCACTTCAAAAAGATTTCAGATGGTGCTTATTCCTATGTAGGAAAGGGAAAAGGCTCTTATAACCTTTACGCAACAGACGACACGTCCGTTTCACTGGATTATGATGCAGTAGTTGGCTCCATTTATGTAACAAGAGGATTCAGTAATAATGAGTGGTTCAAGAAAAAGATTTTTGAGTGGAGTGGAAACAGCCAGGATGCGAGTGTACCGATTGAGGTAGTATCGGTGGAGGCTTCTTCTTTGACCATTGCCCAGATTGAAAAAGCAAATTTGATTTATTTGAGCAATTCTACGGTCTTAGATCTGGAGGAACTCTATGGAAGTGACGCCGTTAAGGTTTATGCAAAAAATACCAATGATATTACCATCTCAGCATTACAGAAAATTTTTAAGGCAGCACAGAGTTCTGTAGTTGCGAAGCCAGTCATTGTAGATTACTCTATTATAGAAGACGGCGGGGACAATCCAGCAAGCTATAAAGCATCCAATGTATATAACTTGGCACAGCTTTTGACATTAAATTCTCTTTCCGATGTGGATTCTTCTTCATTGGATGAAGATTATAACTGGGATAGTCTGGCAAGTAAAGCTTTTGTAGATGAGGATCATCATTATGTGAATAAAAATATCTATGTTGTACCAGAGGCAGATACTTTCATGAAGGTTGATATGGGAGAAATTTTTGACTGGTGCGATGATGGAAAGCTTTCTGATGATGAATTTCAAAATGAAGCAGATGAGCATGGATTTGGAGATATTTCAGCCGAGATCATTGATGAGAACTTCTATCGAAAGGCGGATAAGACATATACAGGAGAATGGTTCGACAAAGAGATATCAAAAGCACTATCTATTAAATATATTATTTCTTATGCGAATAGGCGTATTTCTGGAACATCAACATCTCTTAGGGTATTGGATATTGAACCATGTGATGTAAGTACAGGCGTTGATTCAATTGGTACAGATCCGGATAATACAAATACGTATCTGATTACAAAGGATACAATTAACAGCTGGCTGACGAAGTCAAATAAATATGATGTGGATAAGATTGAAATTGTTCGTATGTCAACAGCAGAGTTTATAGGAAAAATAGAAGATATCAACCTGTATGATATGGTTTATATCGGAGCAAATACGAATAAATTTGATACTGCTAATACATACAATAATACAAAGAAAAAATATATTCCTGTAACTAAATATAATGATTATATTAATATGGAGGGACTGATTTATTCCAATATAGGAGATATGATCAGAGTATATACAGATAATACAGGACTTCAGCAGAGTGATTACAAGGCAGATGGAAGTCTGAAACTGACGGAGTCAACTCAATCAGATGTAACGACTTGGTATGATAATAATAACGTAGCACGTGCTTCAGGAAATGATATTACACCGCAGAAGAAAAAAGAGCTGGAGGCATATCTGGAAGCAGGTTATCCGATTGTAGTTGCGGATATGCTGATGGATGGATACAAAAAAGTAAGCGAATATACGGTAGATAACTGTTCAAATATCTATGAGTTTATCTCAGAAAATATTGAGAAAGAGAACATTGTAACAGAGTCACAGGCAAAATCTTCCGCAACATTCCATCGTTATATTGAGCTGGCAAAGCCAGAACTGCAGGTTATTACAGATGAAACAACAAATCTGGATGGAAGTGGAAATTATCTTCCGACAGATGACCTTGTGACACTGCGATTCAGAATCAATGATTACGATACTGCAGATGTAGATAAAACATATAATGTATGTTTCTATTATGATGTCAATGCAGATGCCAAATTCTCCCGAACAGAGGAGCGGGCTTCAGAAAATGATATTACGATCAGGCTGAATGGCGGTATTATTGATCCGGATGAAGATGGAAACTATCGACTGGCAGCAAATTTAGAGGCAGAATATCAGGTGACATATCGTTTGCCAGAAAAATATATTGGAATTTTGCCATGGAGATTAGAGGTTACGTCAAACACCAACTCCTATCAACGTGATTCAGAAGAAGGTTTTATTCATAGTAAAGCAAAAACGAGTGCGGATAAACAGCATATTAAGGTGCTTCAGATTGAAACCTTGGATAATAATAAGGGAGGAACACAGTACAGTAAGCGTAACTTTAAATTGAATGATTCTAATTTCCAAAAAAATTATTTGCAAAATTTGGACGATTTTGTTTTCGACAAACTGGAAAACAATGGAGCACCGAATGCTGATGGAGAGTTGACAGCAGGAGTTGCTGGAGAAGGTATTACTTATATTGATGCGCCGGAATTTTTAGGTTATTATAAAATTAATAAGCGTTATCTGGATCAGTTCGATATGGTCATTGTAGGTTTTACAGATTGTTATTGTACAGGTAAGACAGATGAAGAGGATACCATGTTTGGTGAGGCAATCGTTGACTATATCAATTCCGGTAAGAGTTTGCTTCTGACACATGATACGACCTCATATTGGAATGTCAGCCGGAGTCAGTATAACGACAGTAGAAACTATAATTCGTTGAAAAGTGGTGGCGGTACTTACTGGGGATATGCATTCAACAGATATACCCGGCCTTTGACCGGAATGGATCGTTATGGTGCAGCAGATTTTGATACCGCAATGAATCTTGGAGTAAATGCAAAGAAGGGTTCTGATGTTTATGATCAGATTCTCAAGGACAGTGGAAATTTAGTTCAGGATGAAAATGGAAACTGGGTAGAGGTTCAGGGAAAAGATATTGGATATCTTCCAAGGAGTAATAAAGAAACCATTGTACGTCATATTACAGGTCTGACCTATGGAAATATTGCAAGAAGAAGAAGGGGCACTACGTATTTGATTTATAAAGGATTAGGCGGTGGAGATGGTGGACAGTATAATCCTACGATTGTTGGAAAAGTAAATGGTGGACAGATTACAAGCTATCCATATTCTATCCCGGATTCCTTCCAGACGGCTACGACGCACTTCCAGTATTATCAGCTTGATTTTTCAGAGGATAATGATCAAGATGGTGAGAGCGATTTGGTTGTATGGTACACAATTAATAGTAATGGTCAGGTTTATAATAAGTCATTCTATGATGTACGGAATAACTACTATATTTATACCAAGGGAAATGTTACGTATTCAGGAGTAGGTCATGCAAGCGGATTGACCGATAATGAGAAGAGATTGTATGTAAATACGATGATTGCAGCTTATCAGTCCGGTCTTCGTTCCTCAGATATTTCCTTTGTAGAATCAGCGGATTCTGATGCAGAAGAAGTAAGGACCAGATATCTTACCTATGATAATACACTAGGAAAAAATCTGGATTACAGTTATCAGGTAGAGAATGCAACAGACTCTTCCATTGAACTGAAGGATACAGCTAGCTTCTATTTTGTTCCTGCAGATAGAAACCTGGTTCGTAATTTGAAGAAGAAAGAGCTTCAGGTTTCCTTCTATGTTCCATGTAAGAAGACAGTATATGATGAAGAAGAGGATGAGAATGAGAAAAAGATGATCCAGAATGGCGATAGTACCACGTATCTTCTAAAGGTGGATGCAAGAAATCTTACCAAGTATGGTCAGCCTACTGTAGCGTCAGATTCAAGTATAAAGGTCTATGATGAAGTTAAGGTCTATGAAGGTGACACAAATACAGAGGCGAATCTGGAGAGTATGGAGAGTGGTGTTACCTACCGGTTGGAACTTCCATATGATTTCTTGTTAAGTGATTTTGCACCAACCTCATTATACGCATTCTGTAGCGCAAAGATCACGAAGAACACCATAAGAAATTACGAAATTGAAACCGAAGAAGGATACAGTTTCGTCAATATTACACGAATGGGATTATATGATTTGGATTAACATATGCGTGTATTAAAAAAAGAAAACTCCCTATAGAAATATAGGGAGTTTTGCTTTATAATAAAAGAGGGGATAATAAATTCTGCCAATAAGCCGGAAAAGAAAGGGTGTGACAGAAAAAATGGATACACTTTTAGAATTGCAAAAACAAAAGGAAGAACTGGAAAAGAAAGTAAAAGAATTACAGAGAGAAAATAGAAAATTAGAACGAAAATATAACCGGCTTACCGGAGATATGAGTCTGCTCTCAGCTATGAATGAGCAGGTAACAATGCTTCGGGATTATAATGAATCAGAAAAAGAGAAGCAGGTTATGTATAATAAGGCATTGTTGGAAAATTCACCGGACGTTTTTTTGTTTGCCCCGGATTTTCGCTTTCTGTTGACAACGAGTCGTTTTGATTCAGATAAATATACCAATCTATGGGATATTTTTAAAGGACATATGCCGCAGGAATGGATCAATCAGCTTTTAGATAAATGTAAAGAGGTCATGGAAACCAAAAAAATTTTTGAAGGAATAAAGCCATTAAATTATTGTCATGGTGAGGGTTTCTTTTTTTTAAAAATTTCACCTGCACTGGATGATAATGGAAATACGTTTGGCGGCGTTATTGTACTAAGGGATATTACTGAAGTTGTTCATGCAAAAGAGCGGGCAGAAAGCGCAGACAAGGCGAAAAGTGCATTTTTGGCAAATATGTCCCATGAAATACGTACACCAATGAATGCAATTGTTGGAATGTCTGAGATTATTTTACGAGATTCTACCGATGTAGTAGCAAAAGAAAATGCAAGGTTAATAAAAAATGCATCAACATCGTTATTAGCAATCATTAATGATATTTTAGATTTTTCAAAAATAGAGGCAGGAAAGCTGGAAATTACAAATGCGCCATACCGAATTATGACCATGATTAAGGATGTTGTTACAATGATAGGATTTCGGCTTCAAAATAAAGATGTAGCACTGAATGTAGAAATCAGCGAGGATATTCCATGTGAACTCAATGGAGATGAGGTCAGAATCAAACAGGTCTTGATTAATTTGCTGAATAATGCAGTGAAATTTACAGATGAAGGAACGATTACATTAAGAGTATGGCATGAACAAAGAGATTCGGAAAACGAAAATATTGCGCTTTATTTTAGCGTAAAAGATACGGGGATTGGAATCAAAGAGGAAGATATTAAAAAGCTTTTTAAGAGCTTTTCACAGGTTGACACAGTGGTAAATCATAAAAAGGAGGGGACGGGGCTGGGGCTTGCAATTTCGCAGAGCCTGGTGGAGTTGATGTCCGGGAGGATTCGGGCAAAAAGTATATATGGAGAAGGATCGACATTTATTTTTTATGTAAAAAATAGAGTAATTGATTCCAGCCCAATAGGAAAATATTCTGTGGATCATGCATGGGAAAAGATAGATAAGGAGGAAATTGAAGGGGACTCAGAAAATAGGAAACATACAGCGGCAGAGTTTATTGCGCCGGATGCAAGGATTTTGATTGTTGATGACAACAAGGTAAATTGTAAAGTTGCAGAAATTATGATGAAACCATATCAGATGCAGATGGAATTTGTCATGAGTGGGGAAGAGGCAGTAGAATTGCTGAAAACAGAGACCTTTGATATCATATTTATGGATCATATGATGCCAGGGATGGATGGAATAGAGGCGACTCATCTGATTCGAAAAATGGAGAACCAGAAAGATGCTGTCATTATTGCTCTTACGGCAAATGTCATTGCGGGGATTGCAGACAAGTATCGAAAAGAAGGATTAAATGATTTTCTTGCAAAACCGATAGAGATAGATAAACTGGACAAGATTTTGAGGAACTATCTTCCGGAAAAATTGAAGGTAAAGGGATGATTGTGTACAATAATTGAGGAGGCTCATTGTGAAATCAAAATTTGCATATACAGAGGAAATAGATGATTTAGAGACTGCAATGGAAGAATTAAAAGAGCAGCTTCAGAAAGGGCAGCCGTTATTGAAAAACTCTTGTGGCATTGTTATGTGTGATTACGATATGGATACACAGGAGTTGACAGTACGATTAAAAGAAGAGTTTGACTTTCCTGTGATAGGCTGTGTGTCCATGGGAACATTGAGCAAACAGCGGGGATTTTCTGAAATGAGTATACAAATGTTGGTTCTGACGGCAGATGATTGTGAGTTTCATGTTGGAATTTCTGATAAAATCGAATCTTCGGGACTCGGTCAGATCAAGGCATTATATAAAAAATTATCAGAACAAAAAACAGAGAAAGAAAAAGTTATCTTTACTCTGGCGAGTCCATGGTCAGGAAGAAATGAAGTTTTTTTAAATGAAGAGTTAGTGGACGTTTTAGATGAAATCTCAGGAGGAGTTCCAGTATTTGGCGGATGCGCGGGAGATGGTTTTCAGTTTTCTGCGGCAAATGTTTTTTTTGACGGTGTTTCGTCAATGGGGAGAGTTGCCATGATTTTAGTATGTGGGAAGATAAAGCCATTGATCAAGACGGAATTTTCGACAAAAGAGAAAACGATTTCTAAATATAAAGTGACAAAATCAGAGGGAAGAAACGTATATACATTAAACAATCGCTCCATTAAGACCGTTTTGGAAGAGGCAGGACTGGTAAAAGAAAAGAGTGAGGGAGTGACACGGTTTGTAAATACACCGTTCATATCTACTGTGAAAACGGATGATGGAGATACAATAGACCGGCTTTCAGGAATCTATTATCTGGATCATGGGATGGACTATGCGTGTTTTATGAGGAATATTGATGTGGGAAGCGAACTAAGTATTTGTATGATCAGTAAAGAAGGAGTGGAAACATCTGTAAAAGAAGCGTTTCAGCATATTTTTGAAAAGATTCAGGAGGAAAAAGAATATACGTATAGCACGATTATCTGTATTTCCTGTGTTGCAAGGTATGGCCTGATTATCACAGATAAGAATCTGGAAGCGAGGGCTTATCAGGGAAAAGTACCGGATGAAATAAATCTGATAGGGATGTATTCTTTTGGCGAGTTCTGTCCGGTTCGGGGAAAGCGGGGCGGAAAACTCTACAACGCATATAATAATGAAACATTTGCAATTTTGGCGATATGATTATATAATCATAGACAAAGTGAAACAAAATTAACAGATGGCAGAAAGGAAGAAATTATGAAACTCTATGAAAAAGGCGTGTATCTTTTAAATGGAACAGAAATTGTAGAAGAGCAAGAGGCTGTAACAGCAAAGACAGGAAAAGATATCTCTTTGAAGGAGGCGGCAAAGCAGACTATTGCATACCACATTTTAGAAGAGCATAATACCTCCGGTAATATGGACAAGCTGAAGATCAAATTTGACAAATTGACCTCTCATGATATCACCTTTGTGGGGATTATTCAGACCGCCAGAGCATCCGGATTGGAGAAATTTCCGGTGCCTTATGTATTGACGAATTGTCACAACAGTCTGTGTGCCGTGGGTGGAACGATCAATGAAGATGACCATATGTTTGGTCTGACATGTGCGAAAAAATACGGTGGAGTATATGTTCCTCCTCATCAGGCAGTCATTCATCAGTATGCGAGAGAAATGCTTGCCTGTGGCGGGGCAATGATCTTAGGTTCCGACAGTCATACCCGTTATGGAGCTCTGGGAACGATGGCAATGGGAGAAGGTGGCCCGGAGCTGGTAAAACAGCTTCTTTCCAAAACATACGATATCAATATGCCGGGAGTCGTAGGAGTTTACCTGAAGGGAGAGCCACAGAGAGGGGTCGGACCGCAGGACGTTGCTTTGGCAATTATTGGAGAAGTCTTTGGAAATGGATATGTAAATAATAAGGTCATGGAGTTTGTCGGACCTGGTGTTGAGAACTTAAGCGTAGATTTCCGAATTGGCGTAGATGTCATGACAACAGAAACGACCTGTCTTTCCTCCATTTGGAAAACAGACGAAAAGGTAAAAGAATTCTACGAAATTCATGGAAGAAAAGAGGATTACAAAGAGTTAAATCCTGGCGACATTGCATATTATGATGGCATGATCGAAATTGACTTGTCAGAAATCAAACCAATGATCGCTATGCCATTCCATCCGAGCAATACCTATACAATTGAAGAATTAAATGCTGACTTAATGGATATTTTGGAGGATTGTGAAAAGAAAGCTCTGGTCAGTTTAGATGGTGCAGTGGACTTTACATTAAAAGACAAAGTAAGGAATGGAAAGCTTTATGTAGATCAGGGAATCATCGCCGGATGCGCAGGCGGCGGATTCGAAAACATTTGTGATGCAGCAGATATCCTGAAAGGAAAGAGCATCGGTCCGGATGAATTTACCCTGAGCGTATATCCGGCCAGCACACCGATTTATATGGAGCTGGTGAAGAATGGTTCAGCAGCAGCGCTTCTGGAAACAGGTGCGATTCTTAAGACTGCATTCTGTGGACCATGCTTTGGTGCCGGAGATACTCCGTCCAATAATGGCTTCAGTATCCGTCATTCAACAAGAAACTTCCCGAACCGGGAAGGCTCCAAGCTGCAGAGCGGTCAAATCGCATCCGTAGCTTTGATGGATGCGCGTTCTATTGCAGCAACAGCAGCGAACAAGGGATATTTGACAGCGGCTACGGAGGTGGATGCGACCTTTAGAAAGCCGGCATATCACTTTGACAAAAAGATTTATGAAAATAGGATTTTTGACAGTAAGGGTGTAGCAGATCCGTCCGTTGAGATCAAATTTGGACCAAATATCAAGGATTGGCCGGCAATGTGTGCTTTGACAGATCATCTCCTGTTAAAGGTCGTTTCAGAAATTCATGATCCGGTTACGACGACAGATGAATTGATCCCTTCAGGGGAAACTTCTTCTTATCGTTCCAATCCTTTGGGGCTGGCAGAGTTTACTTTGTCCAGAAAGGATCCGGAGTACGTGGGACGAGCCAAAGAGGTACAGGCAGCAGAAAAAGCCAGAGAAGCAGGAGAGGCGCCGGAGAGTGCATTGCCTGAGATTGAGGCTGTTTTAAATAAAATCAAAGAAAGCTATGAGATTACAAAGGAGAATACCGGAATTGGAAGTACGATATTTGCAGTAAAACCGGGAGATGGATCTGCCAGAGAGCAGGCAGCTTCCTGTCAGAAGGTCTTAGGCGGATGGGCAAATATTGCGAACGAATATGCGACGAAGCGGTATCGTTCCAATCTGATCAACTGGGGAATGCTTCCATTTTTGATCGACCGGGGCGAGCTTCCGTTTAAGAACGGGGATTATCTCTTTGTTCCTGAGATTCGTCAGGCTGTTGAACAAAAGGCTTCAGAAATGAAAGCTTATGTAGTCAATGAAGGAATGAAGGAAATCGTTCTGAAAATGGGTGAATTGACAGATGATGAGAGGACAATTATTTTGAAGGGATGTCTGATCAATTATTATCGTGGATAATGAATGAGTTTCGTTGAAAGAGATAGTTTTCTTACAAAATCCGTAAGTATCACTTTTGACGGGCAAATTATATATGGTGTTTGGTTTTAAGAGAGGTACGAAATGTGCGGCTAAAGGAGTATCGGTACATTTTGTACCTCTTTTTGCACTGCATGATTTTTGTTATAGGAAACGAATTTATTCGTTTCCTATTGCGCCAAATACGACCGAAGGGAGTATTTGCACTCTGTGTGCCTTCGGTATGTGCATTTTGTTGCTATGAACAGCGGAGCTGTGAAT
>CADBUD010000330.1 GCA_902797785.1 uncultured Lachnospiraceae bacterium | reverse complement strand
GCTGCGCATCGCTCATAATCCGAATGTCGAAGAAGGACTGTGAATCGCGGCTCTCGCCTCAATCGCCGCACCGACAAGATGTTTAAGACTCGGTACGGTTTCCTCATTTCCTCTTGTTTTCAGACCACAATCCGGATTGATCCACAGCTTGGAAACTGGGATGCGTTCTACCATCTTGTCAATTGCCGCCTTGATTTCCTCTTTGGATGGGATCCTTGGCGAATGGATGTCATAAACACCCGGTCCCACCTCTGTGCGGAAGTTATTTTTCTGCAGAACGTCAAGAATTGTCAGATCGGAGCGGGATGCTTCAAAGGTGATAACATCCGCATCCATATCATCAATTTCCTTGATGATGTCAGAAAACTCACTGTAACACATATGCGTATGAATCTGTGTTTCACACCTTACGCCGCTGTGGACATACCGGAATGCTTTAATCGCCCAGTCAAGATAGTCCTCTCTCCAGTCAGACCTGCGCAGCGGAAGCTTTTCACGCAGAGCCGCTTCGTCCACTTGAATGATACGGATGCCGTTCGCCTCAAGGTCAAGGACCTCTTCCCGAATCGCAAGCGCAATCTGGAATGCACTCTCCTTCAGGGAAATATCCTCACGCGGAAACGACCAGTTAAGAATCGTGACTGGACCTGTAAGCATTCCTTTCATTGGCTTGTCCGTAAGGCTTTGGGCGTAGACTGACCATTTGACCGTCATAGGCTTTGCTCTTTTTATATCCCCCCAGATCACAGGCGGTTTCACACAGCGTGTTCCATAAGACTGCACCCAGGCTTTTTCTGTGAAGATATATCCATCCAGACACTCGCCGAAATATTCCACCATATCATTCCGTTCAAATTCACCGTGAACGAAAACATCAAGACCGATTTCTTCCTGAAGTGCCACACACTCTTTTATCTTCTTTTTTATGAACTTCTCGTAATCCTCCTGGGAAAGTTCCCCTTTCCGCAATGCGGTACGCGCTGCTTTTACCTCCTTGGTCTGTGGAAAGGAACCAATCGTCGTTGTTGGAAGTAACGGCAGGCAAAAGCGCTCTTTTTGAATTTTCTCGCGTTCTTTAAATTCAGGTTGCCTGAAAAAATCACTGTCCGTAAGATGTGCGATTTTATCCCTTACCTCCCGATTTTCGTTAATCCTTGGCTCACTATGAAGCGCTGCGTTACGGCAGTACTCCTCGGCTTCGGCAGGATGATCTAAGCTGAATATAGCCTTTAACTCTGCAAGCTCCGCCAGTTTTTCCTCTGCATAGGCAAAATGTTTTTTGACACTTTCTGACAGCTTTGTCTCATTGGCAAGTGTGCAGGGAACATGCAAAAGAGAACAAGAAGTATTGAGCACAAGATTCCCGGCAAACTGTTTCAGTTCAAGAACGATGTCCAACGTATGCGCATAATTATTCCTCCAAATATTCTTGCCGTTGACCACTCCCGCAAACAGCACCTTGTCCTTTGGAAAGCTCTTTGTTTTCACAAGTTCCAGTGATTTTTTTCCTTCAACAAAATCCAGACCGATTCCATCAAAATCAAGTTCGCAAAGCTGGTCGTAACCGTCACGGACATCTCCGAAGTAGGTCTGTACCAGTACCTTGACACCGTTCTTGTCTGCAAGAATTTTCTCATAGAGTGAAACAAAAAGCGTAATGTCCTCCGCCGTCATATCCATAACAAGGGACGGTTCATCGATCTGAATCCATTTTGTGCCAAGTTCACCAAATTTACGCAGTAATTCGGAATATGCGGCAGCAATGGAATCCACAAAGTCCTTGGCCGTCTTCTCCCCTGTATACCTGGCCAGCTTCAAGAATGTGTATGCGCCGATCACAACGGGCTCCGTACTGATTCCATCTTCAGCTGCTTCCAAAAAAAATTCGAACGGTTTTGTGCCGACTAGCTTGATTTCTGTACGGTCGTCAATTTCAGGCACCATGTAGTGATAATTTGTGTTGTACCATTTTTTCATTGCAAGTGCTTTGACATCGCCGTTTTCTCCCTGGTATCCTCTTGCCGCAGCAAAATATGTATCCAGGGCAGACAATCTAAGAGCAGTATACCTTTGTGGAACCACATTCAGCATAAAAGCGGTATCAAGCACGCCGTCATAGAAGGAAAAGTCATTCGATGGGATAAAATCAAGTCCGTTGTTCTTTTGAATTGTCCGATTATACCGCCGTATCTCCTTTGCCGTTTCCTCCAGTTTTTCCGGCGTGATCTCGCCCCTGAAATATTTTTCACTTGCAAATTTTAACTCGCGAAGATTCCCGATTCGCGGATAACCAATAATAGATGTAAGCATTTCCTATTCCTCCGGTATATTTTTTTCTTTCTCATCATACCGTACTTTTCAGAAATGTGTTAATATCAGAATTTCATGCTATGGCATAGTCAAAAACTATACCAGAGAGAATCATGAACCAAACGGCACACCATATCATTTATGAGGATAAATAAATGATTTCAGGATAAATAATTTTCAATATAACGATTCAAATGCTCTAAATAACGCTGCGTCATAGCATTCATCGGCCGATCCGATGCCATAATATACCCCACCTCCATCTGCTCATCACTTTCAAGGGGAATCGCCACGATGTTATCCCCATTCAAATCAGAGCTCAATATCCCTGATGATATCGTATATCCATCAAGTCCGATCAACAGATTGAACAATGTGGCCCTGTCAGATACAACGATATTCTTGGGACTTTCAGCGGTTATATGCAGTTCCTCCGCAAAGTAAAATGAGTTCTTAACGCCCTGATCATATGTTAAGCGGGGATATTCTTTTAAGTCCTCCAATGTCACACTTTTTCGTCCTACCAGAGGATTCCGCTTACTGACAAAAACATGGGGATTCGCCGTGAACAGCTTTTCAAACTGCATTTCCTCGTTCTGCAGGATATGGCGGATCACCTCGTGATTGAAACGACTCAGATACAGGATGCCTATATCACTTCTGTGCGTCCGCACATCTTCAATGATTTCTGCTGTCTTTAGCTCACGCAGGGTAAATTCGTACTTGTTTTCCCCATACTCACGGACAAGCTCTACAAAGGCATTCACTACAAAGGCATAGTGCTGGGATGAGACCGCAAATACCCTCCTTGGCGGCGGTGCCGCTTTATATTCATTTTCAAGCCGCTCCGTCTGCTCAATGATCTGCCTTGCATATGACAAGAATTTCGTGCCGTCCTCTGAAAGATAAACGCCCCGGTTGCTTCGATTGAACATGGTGATTCCCATTTCCTTTTCCAGCTCCGCAATAGATTTTGAAAGACTTGGCTGAGCGATAAACAGCCTCTGCGCCGCCATTGTAATCGATCCGGTCTCTGCTACTTCTATCATATATTTCAATTGCTGTAATGTCATAAGAAACCTCCTTTACTCCAAATTCCTTGACAGTTCTTTCCTCTATCCTATACAATATACACATTACCGTTACGATTCACTGTAAATCGTAACACAAACTTTTGGGAGGTAGCCTTTTCCATGAATTCAGAATATACGAAACCAGAAAAATCCACAGAACCTTCAACTTCCTCAAAAAATAAAAACCGCCCCGACCTGCTAAGCTATATCCGAAATGGCATCCCCCTCACCGCCCGGCAAAAGCTCCGTCTGGTCATCACCTTAAGTATCCCAGGAATCATCGCCCAGATCACCTCTGTCATCATGCAGTACATCGATGCTTCCATGGTCGGCCATCTCGGTGCAGACGCCTCTGCCGCCATTGGTCTGGTCACAACGACAATCTGGCTGTTCGGCGGCATCTGCTATTCCGTCTGTGCCGGTTTCTACATCCAGACTGCCCAATACATCGGGGCAAAAGAATATGAAAAGGCTCGGACTGTGCTAAAACAGTCTCTTTTCTTTGTACTTCTGTTCTCCCTCCTTCTGGTTCTGATCGGACTGTCAATCAGCGGTTTTCTTCCACATTGGCTGGGCGGAGAGGAGGCTTTATCCACAGATTCCACCGCCTATTTCCGCATTTATATCTGCTCCCTTCCCTTCCTCTGTCTCAATGCCCTTGCCGGAGGAATGCTCCAATGCAGCGGAAACATGAAAATCCCCAGCCTCTTAAACTCCATCATGTGCATTCTGGATGTGATTTTTAATGGCTGGCTGATCTATCGGATGGATATGGGCGTGACAGGCGCCGCTTTGGGAACAGCTCTTTCAGAAGCTGTCATTGCCCTGTTCATGCTTTATTTTTTGCTATTTGACTCTCCGTTTCTTGCTATTTTTCCTAAAGAAAGAGGCAGTGAATCCGATGAATCCGCAGGTTCCCTCCGAACAAAGGAAGCATTTGAGAGTCCAAAAAAGCGAACCACCTTTCCTTATATCAAAAAGGCGATTCGCATTTTCCTTCCCATCACATTTGAACGAATCATTATGTCCGCGGCGTATATCGCATCGACAAAGATCATTGCCCCTTTGGGCATTATTGCCATTGCCGCCCACTCCTTCGCGATTACGGCAGAAAGTCTTTGTTATATGCCTGGATATGGAATTTCCGAGGCCTCAACGACGCTGATTGGTCAAAGCATTGGTGCCAGACGAAAAGATCTCGCTTATTCCTTTGGAAAGCTGACCATTGGATTTGGTATGCTGATCATGGCATTGACCGGAGGTCTGATGTACCTTTTTGCGCCGCAAATGATTGCCATCCTCACTCCGGATCCTTACGTACAGGAGCTGGCTGTTCGCATTTTACGGATCGAAGCCTTGGCAGAGCCTCTCTACGGCGCTTCCATCGTGACAGCCGGAGTTCTGCGCGGAGCGGAAGATACGCTTCTTCCGAGCCTGATGAATTTCATCAGTATGTGGGGAGTGAGGATTCCGTTTTCTTACGTTTTATCCAGGCAATTCGGACTTCCCGGCGTCTGGATCGCTATGTGCGGGGAACTATGGTTTCGGGGAAGTATCTTCCTGATCCGATTCTTCCGGAAAAAATGGATTACTTCGTGACCTTGATTTTTTTCACGATTTTTTTCGTTCCGCAGGTAACGGTCAGCTTTGCTGTTCCCTTCTTTTTCTTTGCTGTCAGCTTCACCTTGCTTCCCTTGGTTTTATTCAGCTTTAACAGCTTCTTTCCTTTGGCATCCAGCTTCCATTTTATG
>CADBUD010000329.1 GCA_902797785.1 uncultured Lachnospiraceae bacterium | reverse complement strand
GTAAAATCCAAAGGAAGAAGCTCATAGAAAAAAATCAAGGCAAAGAATAAAATAACATAAAATAGAATCAGATGTAGAATGGAGGATACAATGGAACGATTAATGGAAATTTTAAAAAAGGTACTGCCGAATGTCGATTTTACAACGGATGCCGATTTGGTAGATGATGGAATCATTGATTCCCTGGATGTCGTAGCGATTATTTCAGAGCTGACAGCAGAATATGATATCGAGATCGATTCCGATGATATCGAACCGGAAAACTTCAACTCGCCGCAGGCCATCTTAGAGCTGGTCGAGCGGTTGATGGAAGAGTGAAATTCATGAATGTGAAAGAACAGGTGAAAACGGCGGCATTGACCGCTGTTTTCTTAGGTTTGGGACTGATTTTATTTATCACCGTATCTTACATCGTCCGTCCAATCGATGATACGTGCGTGAGGGAGAGAGTGACGGGATTTTATGCCGTAGAACAAAATTCCCTCGATCTGGTAACCATCGGTTCAAGCTCCGTATACCGCTATATCGATGTTCCTTTTTTATACTCAAAATTCGGCTACACCTCTTATACCCTGGGGACGCCGGGGCAGTCCTTCCATGCCTATCAGTATTTAATCGATGAGGTCGAAAAAACCCAGCACCCAAAGCTCTATCTTATCGATTCCCGAAGATACATCAAAGCGGAACCGAACAAAAAGATCAACACAAAGCGCTTAATGGAGCTGGCGGGAAATATGAAGTATTCCCGGACACGCACCGTAATGGTACGGGAAATGTCCGTAGACATCAAAGACCCCCTGCCATATTATTGGGATCTGATCACTTATCACGCAGCATGGCCGCAGCTTCATGTGGATAATCTTTCTTTTTATAAAAATGAAAAAAAACATGCTTTAATGGGCTGGCAGAACATGCCCGGACGAAAGGAAATTGAAGTAGAAGATGTTTCCGGGATAACAACACAGCGGCCGATGGTGGACCGGGCAGAGAAAGAGCTGAGAGAGCTTTGTGAATATGCCAGAGAAAAGGAAATTCCCCTGCTGTTCATCGGCACGGTCTATCATATGACGACAGAACAAAAAGAGGTCAGCAACACATTTGAGCGCATTGTAAAAGAATATGGAATGGAGTACTTAGAATGCAATGAACTTTGGGAAGAAATGGGACTGGATCCTGAAACGGATTTTTATAATGAATACCATGCCAACTGCATCGGGGCGCGAAAGCACACCTTGTTTTTGGGAGAATACCTCGATGCCCATTATCAGATCCGGGGGAAACATACAGACAAAGTGACCGAAATATGGGAAGAGACTGCGGCGAGGGATGAGTGGAATTTTACCAGTTGTATGGAAAAAATGAAAACCCGGGCAGCAGAGGAGGGAGTGCGGATCGTACTTCCGGAAGAAATCAAATAGAGGGATGGAGAATCTGAAAATTCTCCATCCCTCTATTTTGCCAAAGACGCACAGCGTATTAATCGTATGAGTCGTAGACGTTGATTTGGATCTCCCGGGTCAGATGACGATAGAAATAAATATACGTCATCGTAATATATGGAACTGTCCAAAGAAGAGAGATTCCAAAGGTAAGCACGGAAAGGAATAGGATTCCCCAAAAGCTGCAATGAAGATAAAACAGCGTTCCGATGTTACCCTCCATCAAACGCCGGCTTTCAGAAAGCGCGTGCGTTACAGAAAGCTCTGGAAAGTCGAGCAGAAGATACTGGGTAAGGCTGCACCCTAAAGAGAGCCGGATGATATAAATGCTGCCAAGAAGAGCTGTCGTTACCGTGAGAAAAATAAAAAACGGAAACAGACTCCTGGCCTGGAAAACAAAAAGGCAAAGAAAGCATACGATACATGGCAGCATCGCAAAAAATGACATTGCCATCAGATACAGGGCGACCAGGATATATTTGTCCGGATGATGCGAGAACGCATAAAATAAAAGCTGGAACTGAAATTCATCTTTCCGGGAAAGATTGAGAAGAATCTTGCAAAGGCCGACCTGCAAAAGCATGGCCAGAAAAGCAAGAAACAGCATGGCAGCAAAATATACGACCAGGGAAAACAAAGATACCTGGCTGCCTTCTTTGGAAAGCAGGGGGAGCTGAACCGTTCGCTGGAAATAGATCTCAAATGGGTACGAAACGGTGGAATAGACAAGGGAAATAAATAGATAGGATATGACAGGGAGCGTATAATTATTGTTTAATGTGGTTCTGGCATATCCTTTTAATGTTTTGGATAATTGTCCTGTGGTCATTCGTAAAATCTCCTTTTTCCTCGTTATATCATGAACAGAGTTCGTGATCGGCATTCGGGAAATCACCCTTGCAAGTAAGTGATTTCTCTCATTATATCATTTATTAAGCAGGAGAACAATAGATTCTTTGAAAAACGTGTGTTTACTGTGGCTGCGATTTTGGACTTCCACTCAGCCATTTTCTTCATTTTTTCTTATATTTTACCGCAGTTATACTCGTTTTGTTGCGCTTTTGTAACTCTTTCTGTATTATACTGTGAGCAGGATGATATAAAGAAGAGCCTGCAGGAGCAGTATGAAACCATTATCAGGAGGCACTATGGGGAGTATATTGATGTGGACAGTTTCTTAGAGGATAACAGCCTGGCTTCTCTTATCAACATGGACGAATTGTTAAAGAACCCGGAACAGCAAAAGAAAGCACTGGCAGACAAAATCCTTAAGGATGCATCTGCACAGTTCCTTCATTTTGTGACAATTCTCAAGTCGTTGATATTCTCGGATTTCTGTCTGTTTTTATTTGATGAATGCAGGAAACGAATCTATTCGTTTCCTATAACACAGCTTCTTACGTGTAAGCACGATGAATCTTTTTTTATGTATCAAATCGTAACAGTTCACCCTTATTCTCCCACAAGGTATTTTTTGTGAGTGAAGCGCAGCGAAAGTCACAGAAAATCCGGGGCAATGTGCGCG
>CADBUD010000328.1 GCA_902797785.1 uncultured Lachnospiraceae bacterium | reverse complement strand
GCTTTATAATCTTTTGCATATTGATTGAGTCCGGAAGCATCCGTCTGAAGAAGAGATGCCATCTGGTCGATAAAGGAACCGGTACCTCCGGCACAGATGCCGTTCATCCGCTGTTCAATATTTCCATCCTGAAAATAGATGATTTTTGCATCCTCTCCGCCGAGCTCAATCGCAACATCTGTTTGCGGAGCGGCATCCTGCAGTGCCGTAGAAACAGCGATGACCTCCTGAATAAATGGGACGCCCAAATGTTTTGCCAGTGTCAGACCACCGGAGCCGGTGATCATCGGAGCCAGTTGGACATCACCGATTTTTTGATAGGCTTTTTCTAAAAGATCGGATAAGGTTTCTTGAATATTTGCAAAATGTCTTTGGTAATCCGAAAATAATAATTGTTTTTCTTCATTTAAAATAGCAATTTTGACCGTTGTGGATCCGATGTCGATTCCCAGCGTATGCAAACGTTCCTTTGCCATGTGTTTACTCCTTTTTGTATACAGCATACGTTTATAGACAAATGATGAAAGTCCCAAACGTATAAAATCATTTCTAAGTGATGAAACATATGACATTATACGACAATAAAATCAAAAATTCAATTGTATTTTTGAATGAAAAATATGGAATTCATTTTCGTGGACAAACAGATATTCGTATGTTATGATACTTAGGAACTATGCATCAATACTATTGGTAAATCAGCAATAAATAGTACAACAGTAATGACAAATATAAATTTGGAGGGATCAAGATGGTGATTCGCAGTGCAGTGACAGAGGATGCCGGGAGACTGTTAGAAATATATGCATATTATGTAGAGCATACGGCAATATCGTATGAATATGTGGTTCCTTCCCTGGAGGAGTTTCAGCAGCGTATCCATAATACCTTAGAAAAATACCCTTATCTTGTGATTGAAGAGGATGGCGTCATAAAAGGATATACATATGCTGCAGCATTTATTCAAAGAGCCGCCTATGGTCATTGCTGTGAGGTGACCATATATCTGGATCGTGATTCCAAAAGAAATGGGTATGGCAGGGCTTTATATGAAGAATTGGAAGCCGAATTGCAAAAGATTGGAATCACGAATTTATATGCTTGTGTTGGGGATCCAATCGTGGAAGATGAATATTTGACAAAGAACAGCGAACACTTCCACCAGCATATGGGATACACCAAGGTGGGAGAGTTTCACAAGTGCGGATATAAATTTGGACGTTTTTACAATATGATCTGGATGGAAAAAATTATTGGAAAAGAAACGAATAAATTCGTTTCCTATAAAAATAAGGAGATTTCAAAGATGAAAGTATATTGCTATTTCAAATGTACAACTTGCAAAAAAGCCTTAAAGTGGCTTGAGGATCATGAGGTCACATATGAGGTGATCGACATAAAAGAAAATCATCCGGACGAGAAGACGCTGCGTCAGCTTCATAAAAAGAGCGGACTTCCTCTTAAGAGATTTTTCAATACCAGTGGCATGCTATATCGAGAGATGGGGCTTTCAAAGAAATTGCCGGATATGAGTGAAGATGAGATGTATGAACTTTTGGCATCGGATGGAATGCTTGTGAAGCGCCCTCTGTTGATTACAGAAAATCAGGTATTTACCGGATTTAAAGAAGCGGAATGGAAAGAAGCGATAGAAGGTGAAATGCGGCAAAACGTGGAAAAAGGTTGAAAGAGGAGAAGGCACATGTTTAGAGAAATGCGCAGATTTAAGCAGAAAATCAGTACAGAAGATTGCGTCCGCCTGTTAAATGATCAGAAAAGAGGCGTACTATCTATGATTGGAGACGATGGATATCCTTATGGAATTCCAATGGATCACTTGTACTCTGAGTCAGAGAATAAGCTGTATTTTCATTGTGCGAAGGTCGGACATAAGATAGATGCTATTCAAGCTTGTGATAAAGTCAGCTATTGTGTATACAACAGTGGATATCGTAAGGAAGGCGAGTGGGCTTTGAATATCAGCAGTGTTGTGATATTTGGCAGGATACATACAGTAGAGAATGAGGAGAAGAAACGCGAGATTTGTACAAAGCTTTGTCGGAGATTCACGGAGGATGAGGAGTATCTGAGGAAAGAACTGGAAAATGCATTCGCAAGAGTGAATTGTCTGGAGCTCCAGATCGAGCATATGACAGGAAAATTAGTGAATGAGTCATGAGTCTTTCGTTGGCAAATTTATCGTTACAATATCGTGCGTGGTTTTTTATTGTGCATTGTTACTATTCACAGTCCCCCTCCCAGCATTCGGATTTCCCACTGCTTCGCAGCTCTCCCGGTGCATTTGCGCCTGAAATGTAACAGTTCAGCCATTCGGCTTCTCTGTTACAAAATGCACAGAGATGATGCATTCTGCATCACCTCGCGCACATTGCCCCGG
>CADBUD010000327.1 GCA_902797785.1 uncultured Lachnospiraceae bacterium | reverse complement strand
GGCTCTCTGCGCTGATGAGGCAGGCATGGGAAAAACTTTCATCGCTAAAGGTGTCATTGAAAAAATGGCTAAAGATAAGGTGGATGTTGAAAAATACAGGGTGGGTCTTGGAAAATGGTGGAAAGTTTTTACAACTAATGTTAGTTATGAAGGAATTGTAAAAGGTATCCCTGGAATAAAAGGTCAAAAGGCAACAGAAATTGAGAAATTTGTCCATTCAGTTGCAAATCCGGAATGGAAAAAAGGAAATGGAAAGTGGGAAGATGAACTGAATAATTGTGGAGTTAAAGAATCAATCGATAGGCTCAGTACAAAGGATGACATCATCAATTATCTTCAGAATGTAATACAACTATATACATTCATGCAAGGAACCAAACTAAAAAGGGATAGGAATAACGATTGGACAACATCACTAAATACTATTATTAATAGTGCCGGAAACCCTTTCCGTGTACTTTATGTATGCTGTAATTTGGCAATTGCGGACCAGAATACCAGAAAACTAGTACCCTTTAAGCAGTGCAGCAATATAAGTAAAACGAACAAGCCGGATAGATTATCAGTGTTGAAAGACTATATGGATAATTATCCTACGCCATATATAGAGATATATCCTATAACGGCAACCATTTCTAAAAGAGAAACAGTAGGAAGTGAAAATGAGAGAAGAATTTTAGAAAAAAATTATCCAACATACAAGAAATTAGAAGATCAAAGAGAAATGGCGGAAAAAGAGTCACTTGAAGCTTTATCTCCGGATCTCATTATATTTGATGAATTTCAAAATTACAGTGATATGGTAAAGATGATGGATATGGACAATCAGTCATTCGAACTATACCTTTCTACAATAAAAAATCAAAATTCAGAATCAGATGCAGAATCAGGAGTTAATTCAGAGATTAACGTAAATGCACTAAAAAGATGTCGTGAAATTTGTAAAAAGTTTTCAGACAGAAAAATATTATTTTTATCGGCAACCCCTTTCCATAAAGCAGAAAATAACAACAACGCAAGTCTGAATCAGACGGAATTTGGCGAACTGCTGGAATTTTTACAGAGTGGTTCATTTGAGAAGTATAAAAAGGCAGTTGAGTCGAAAAACTATAATTGTGCAGAAAAAATCCTGTATAACGATTGTGGTATTTTTCGAAATGAACGAATCCGCCTGATGAAAAAATATAATATGGCTTACCATATTGTAAAGTGCAGCGGAGAAGGATTGCTTGAGCGAGCAATTGATAATGGAAATAGTTCTGGTACAAGAGCAGCGGGTATAGTAAGAACAACTCCGAATTTCTCAGATGTTGAACAAAGCTATAAATCGAGTGAATATCTCATTGGAAGAATGTCAGGACTGGGATTATATAATCCTCTTGGGATAAAACATTCCCGATACGATAGACTGAAGGATATCGTGTTTGCTGCCGAGGCAGATGATATCACAGAACTTGACTGCCTTATTGATCCTGAAATCGATGAGTTGAGGAAAATGTTATGGATTCCTCCGGTTAATTCTTCATCCCGCTTAAAAGGTGTATTTGCAAAATATCGACATTTTTCCAAAACACTCGCTTTCTCTAATTTGAAGGTTACGCCAGCTTCTGTGTGTAATGCACTAAATAATGAGATAAATGTTAATAGAAGAATGAATTTCGAGATCAAGGATGAAGAAAAGTTACAGGAATATCTAAGGCAAAACATTTTTGAGAATTCTGATAGTGTGGTGGGAAAATATCTTAAGTATGTTAAAAAATATGGTTGGAATGTATTTGGTAAACAATGTGTTGAAGCAGATGAAGTCATAGGATATTGCGAAGCCGGAAATTTAAGGCAGGTTATCAAGGAATATTTGGATTTGGGATTCAGCATGGAAGATATTTCAGATCTCTTTGATAACAAGTATTCGTCCTTCGCCTATTCAATGGATGACACTGATCTTACAATCAGTTCTACAGAGGTTTCCATTCGTAAGAATTTCAATTCTCCTTTTTATCCTTTTTTTCTGATGACAACATCCATTGGATCTGAAGGACTGGATTTTCATCTCTACAGCAATAGGCTGGTTCATTATACGTTGCCTTCCAGTGTATCTCAGCTGGAACAAAAAAACGGAAGAATCGATAGAAAGAATTCATTGGCACAACGCAGGTGGTGGAGCAAAACCTCAAACAAACTCTATCTGGAAGAAAACAAAGACGCTCTCGAAAAGTTATCAGGTGGTCTTATTCCGGACTGGGATGCTGGAGAAAACAATTTGCATTACTATTTCCTATATACAGAATATACAACCGAATTGGAAGATATAAAAAATCTACTTGATGAACAGGATAATTACAGAAAAAAGCTGGGAGCCAACAAAGTGCTTGAAGATCAAACATATAATTTGTGCCCATACTTGAAAGGGAGAGACGAGTTTGGTGGATGCGTTCCCGATAGCAGTGAACAGTAGATATGTTTTCGGTTACCACTGTCATTCATAGTGATGTTTCGAGGAATGTCGAGATTGTTTGCTTGATGTCAAAGGCGTAATAACGAGACGAGTTGAAGTGAGAGAAAAGACATATAAGAAGGTAGAAAATGAATATTTCTATTTTAGATAAATACGATTTTTTAAATATATTGAGACAAGAACATACAGAGGAATATGAGGTGACTGCAGATGCAATTTCTTGTTATTCGAAATATTATACGATATATAGCAAAGAGAACGATTGGCAGGAACAACCCTATGCATCACACAGAAATCAAATGAGTACCGCCGGATGTTGGTTACATAATAATTCGACTAATACTATTGATATATCCGGCGATATACTGACTTCCGTCAGTGCTTTTAGCGGTTTGGAAAATGTATATCCGGATTTATTTCAATTATTCGAACGATTATATCATACAATAGGAAATTGTATCCCTTGGCCGGAAGGAGGAAACCTAGGAGGAAGACCTTGGAAAAACGGAGGATCACCAGATAATTATTATAGAAAGATTTCAGCGTGTAATGAAATCATGTTGCAAAAGGTAAAATATGATACTGCTTGCGTTAATTGTAAAATTGCTAAACAAAAGACTCTGGGAGGATCAGGTTATTCAAGTATTCAGTATTGGATCGATGAAATATGGAAAGATAAAACATGGGAAGACTTTGTAAAAATAAATTATCTTGATGATATGGTCGATGAAAATCTTATGCCGATTCCATTTGGATTAGATGGGAAAATAATAGATGAAAAAGCATTAAAAGAAATCTATTTAAAGAATATTAAGATGATAATATGCAGGGGTTATCGAATTACTCATAAAGGTAATTTAGAAGAGACTGACATAAATGGACTTTATGGGGAATTGGGGATTTAATGAGATGGGTGCAGATACGCAGACAGGATTATAAAGGCTGACTGCATTTTTGGGTGAGAAGTTTATGATACACGAACTGACAGACACATCAAAAGTTAAGCATCTTTTCGAAGGGTGGAATGAAACCATGATTTATTCCTGCCTTCAAAAAGTCATGGGAAAAATCTTAGTTATCGATCCGGCTTCCCCTGTATCAGCAATGGCTTCCGTGGGTTGCTTTGCATTTTATGCCGGAGTGCCGGATAAAGAGCTTGTCATGGCAAAACCGGATGGGGTTACGATTATGATTCCTCAGAACAGGGAATGGGAAACCTGCATAGAGGAGTGCTTTCCGGAGGCGAAGAAG
>CADBUD010000326.1 GCA_902797785.1 uncultured Lachnospiraceae bacterium | reverse complement strand
TCGTATTTGGCGCACTGCTGCCTCGGATTTTCAAGCAAAATGCGCTTGAAAATACCTTGCGGGATAGTGGCTGTGAATAGTAACGCACAGTTCCTTAGGAAGGAATGAAAGGTAAGGAATAGGAAAAAGCTATGATATTGAACACGACGATGATTTTTGTGGGGATATGCAGTTATTTTGATTTAAAACAGCAAAAATTAAAAACTTCGTTTTTAGGAGCATCAGGAATGGCAGCTTGTCTTCTTCAGTGCTGGTGGAGAAGTGAGGGGGAATGGAGTATAGTGGGAGGAATTGGAATTGGAGTGGGTCTGTTATTTTTATCATATTTGAGCAGGGAACGGATCGGATATGGTGATGGATGTGTTTTTCTGGTTACAGGAATCCTGTTAGGATTTTCCAAAAATGTGGAGCTGTTAGTGATTGCTTTACTGGGATCTTCGGTCTGGGCATTATATTTATTGGTTATAAAAAAGAAGAAAGGTACAGAACGATATCCATTTCTTCCCTTTGTGTTTATGGCATGTGTTGGATTTTGGGTGTGTGAAAGATTTTAGAGGGAAGGAAGTATTTTATAGGAAGAGAAAGGGATTTTGCGGGATGGAAAAAGGATGATTAGAAAAAGGAGATTAAAAAGAGGAAGTTCAGAAAAAGTATGTTGGAAAAGAGAACTGAAAGCGAGTTATACCATAGAGGCGGCGCTCTTGACCCCTTTTTTTGTGGGAATTGTAATATTGATTATGTATATGGGGATGTACTTGTATGATATGAGCTCTTTACAGGAAATGGCGAATCATAGCATTCAAAAAGCAGCTGCTTGTCAGAAATTAAATAAAGAGGAGATTTCGGGAATAGCCAAACAATGCTTCCAAAAAAATAATAACAGAAGCTTGTTCTTTGTAAAAAATGTTCATACAGAACTATCTGTATCGGGAAATGAAATTGGCATAATGGTATCCGGGAATATGGATCTTCCGGTATTTTATATAACAAAAAGGCTGGTAGGGAAAAAAGACTGGGAAATCAAACTTAGAGCCAAGGCTGCAATTACAGAACCAGTGGATTTTATCAGAAAGGTAAGGATGTTAGAGCATGCAGGTAGAATACAGAAAAAATTTAAATAGAAATTATATTGTGATACAGGCGGAGAAAGTAGAAGAAAAAGAGTATCGGCTGGAAATGATCAGTCAAAATCATATTAAAGGATTGCTCCCTTGTCATTATCAGGAAGTTGATGGGAGATTAGAAATTTTTTATGATATTACATCAAAACAACCATTATCAAAAATCTTAGAAAGAAAAAAACTAAAAGAAATGGAATATCGGATGGTCGTAAAGACGGTATTGGAGGTTCTGGAAAGAATCAAAGAATATCTTTTGGAGGAAGCAGCATTAAGACTTTTATTAGATGACATTTATGTAGATATAGAGACCTTAAAGCCTGAGTTTTGTTATCTTCCATTGAAAGAAGCAGAGCAAGAAAATGGTTTGTTTCATTTATCAGAGCAAATGCTGGAGCATATAGATCACTCGGATAAAAAATGCGTTGAAGTGGGGTATGAAGTATACAGCAAACTGTTAGAAAATCCACAATGCTATGAACGTATTTTGGAAATAATAATGGGTGAAGATGTAGTCTGTGAAGATGCAGCTTATGGAGACGCAGTCTGTGGAGATAAAGGCAATAGGAATGCCAGCTATAGAGATAAAGGATATGGGAATGTTGGATATGGAGACAAAGTCTATGGGGATGTAGTCTATGAAGATGCATCATATAAAGATAGATCTTATGAAGAAGTATGGAAATCGAATTTATTTCAAAAGAAAAAAGATGATAGAGAAGAGGGAGCATTTCAAGGGAACAAAAATTTCTGGAAATCGAGAGAATTTCAAGATGAAATAGAAAATGAACAAACGAAAAAGAATAGGATACGGCTGATAGGATGCGTTTTGTTAGGAGCAGAGGCAGCAATAAAATTATTGATTCATTATAGAATAATTGGAATTGGTAGGATAAATGAGAGTTATATTGATGCAGTTCTTCTGGTGGTTGGAATCAGTCTGATTTGTATGATTGTCAGGAGTATGACAGATAAGAAAAAACAGGAAAAAGAAGACAGAGAGACAGGTGCGAAAATATCTGAAGTGGGAACAAGGCCATTAGAAATCAGAAATGGGATGCGAAGGGAAATTGGGATAAGCAAGGAAACAGGGATAAGAAGGGAAATTGGGATAAGCAGGGAAATTGGGATGAGCAGGGAAATTGAGATAAGCAGGGAAAGTGGGATGAGCAGAGAAACAGGGATGAGCAGAGAAGCAGGGATGAGCAGAGAAACAGGGATGAGCAGAGAAACGGGGATAATCGGAGAAACAGGAACAGAAGAAAAAAGAGAAACAGAAAGAGACTTTGAGGATGAAATTTGTGGAAAAACAAAATATATAAAAAAAGGAACAAACAGTGAAGTGCTGGTCTTGATTGGTCTGGGGGAGGGACAGGAAAAAATAAATGTGGATAAATTTCCGGCAGTTATTGGGAAAAAGAAGGGACTTGTGGACATTTGGGTTTCTGATTTGTCTGTCAGTAGAATTCATGCAGAAATTGAAAACGAAAAAGAAGGGGGAAAAAGAAAATACTATTTAAGAGATTTAAATTCAACGAATGGAACTTTTGTAAATAACAGACTGCTGAATGGACAGGAAACAGTATCCATAAAAAATGGGGATATTGTTCGATTTGCTGTGAAAGAATATCTTGTTTGTGAATCACATTGAACGATAATGGTTCAATACTTTAATACGACGAAATCAAATAGAGTTGTCCAACAGCAAGTCCGCCATCTCCTGCGGGTATCTTTTCTCCTAAATACACAGAAAAGCCTTTTTTTTCCAAGGCAGGTATAAGCAGCTGTAAGAGCAGGCTATTGTACATTGTTCCCCCACCGAGGGCGATGGTTTTTACCGGAGAGTTTTCTAAAATATGATAGCAGAGCGTGACAGACATATTTGCAACAGCTGCGTGAAATTGATATGCCAGTGTCGTTGGATGGATTCCCATTGTGGTTCGCTTATAAAGCTCAGCGAGTAAGGCTGTGCTGTCTGCAATCCAGCTTCCGTTTTTGTGATAAATTGGAAATGGAAGAGGGGCGTGGACTTTATCGTTATGGAGTTTTTGCGCTGCATATTGTTCAGAGCAGGACGACTGTTTTTGCATTACATATTGTTCGGCATAGGTCTGCAGTTTTTGAGGCGCTTCACCCTCATGGCTGTTATAAGAACAAATATTTAGGATTGCAGCAGCCGCATCGAACAGTCGTCCCATAGAAGAAGAAGGGATGACATGGATGTTTTTGTCCAAGGCTGCTATAAGAAGAGCTTTATCCTTGTGGAGTGAAGTCAGGCAAGTCTCCGACTGAAGTTCTTTCTGCTCAAGGTAGCCTAGACGGACAGCTTCATATAGATAACAAAATGCAGCTTCTGTTGTGTTTTTTGCATAAGCATTTCCACTAATCATAGGAACCGAAAGAAGATGCCCGACGCGGTGGTAGGTATCTTTATGACATAAAAGAAATTCGCCGCCCCAGATGGTACCGTCATCGCCATATCCGGTGCCATCATATGCGATGCCAAGAATCGTTCCTTGTAGATGGTGTTCGGCAATAACAGAAGCGATATGGGCATGATGATGCTGAAAGGAAAACGCGGTTTTATGAGATCCTTTTGCGAGATCTTTTTCCAGATTTCGTACAGAGATATAGTTCGGATGTTTATCACAAACGGCTCTGACAGGGGAAATACCCAAGAGCCGGCGCATACGTTTCAGAGCTTCGGATCGGTTGTGTGCAGCATTCACATTCTCTAAATCGCCAAAATGTCCAGATAGATATGCCATATTTTCCCGGCCTAATGCGAAAACAGCTTTTAAATCTCCACCGGCGGCAAAGGTATCACAGGAGAGCTTTTGAGGAAGAAGAATTGGTTCCGGCACAAGACCTCTGGCACGCCGGAGAATTTGAATTATTTCACGGGAGGATGAGGAATGCTGGCAGACGGTCACTTGATAGATGGAATCGTCCAGTCCAAACCGGATTTCCCGATTATGTGTTAGAATGGCATCCGGTACGCCCTGCTGCATCAGGGAAATCATATCCGCATCTTCTGTAAGCATTGGTTCGCCGCCACGATTTCCACTAGTCATGACCAGAGGCCCTGTTTTTTGTAGAATCAGGTGCTGGAGCGGATTGCAGGGAAGCATGGCTCCGATCCTCAGACAATCTCCGCAGACCTCTGAGACAAAGTCCCTTCCTTCTTTTTTCCTTAAGAGCACAATAGGACGGATTTCGGAGCACAAAAGGTGCTCTTCTGTGAGGGAAACTTCGCAGTAAGAACGAATGGATTCCATATCTGGAAACATAATGGCAAAAGGCTTTGTTTCGCGATTCTTAAAACGACGAAGGCGATTGGCAGCAGTGCTGTTTTCAGGATCAAAAGCAAAATGAAAGCCACCGATATCTTTGATCGCAAGGATGTTTCCTGAGGATAAAAGCTGAATGCTCAAAGAAAGGCAGTCTACCTGATTACCGTCTGACGGATTGGCTGAGAGGCCAGATTTTTGGGAAATATCTGTTTTTTGGGAAATTTGTCCTGTGGCTGCATTTCGTTGATAAAGTGTCAGAGTCGGCCCGCAATTATGGCATCCAATTGTCTGAGCATGCCGACGGATATTTTTTTTATTTCGATATTCTTCCCAACAGTCCGGACACAGTTCAAAATCCTTCATTGTGATTGTATCCCTGTCATAGGGAACATCCTCCATAATAGAAAAGCGCGGACCACAGGTGGTACAACTGATAAAAGGATAGTGGAAACGACGATTCTTTCTGTCAAAAAGCTCTTTTACACATCGCTCACAGGTTGCAATATCAGGAGGAAGAAAACGAAGGGTGTCTTTTTGGGCTTCACTTGCGGAAATCAAAAAATGTTCGGTTGATTTATGGTCGATCGATATCTCTGTCACTTGGATTCGATCGACTCTTGCGCCATCTGGTGAACACACAGAAAGGCGATGGACAAATTCGTCCAACGCCTCTTTATTTCCTTCGGCATGAATCTTTACAATTCCACCGATATTCTGTACCATTCCGCTAATATGCAGTTCTTCCGCTATCTGGGCAGTAAAGGGACGAAAACCTACGCCCTGCACCCTGCCATAGACAGAAATTTCCATCGCACATAATTGATTCAAAATAATTCTCCAATCTTTTCGGCTGAAAACAAATATTTGTTTTCAACCGGATATTTGTTTTTAGCCGTATATTTGCGTTACTATTCACAGCCACTATCCCGCAAGGTATTTTCAAGCGCATTTTGCTTGAAAATCCGAGGCAGCAGTGCGCCAAATACGA
>CADBUD010000325.1 GCA_902797785.1 uncultured Lachnospiraceae bacterium | reverse complement strand
CTAGTGCCAAATGATCAAATACACCTCGTGTTATATTAGTGCAAGTTAAATTTTTTGAAGATAAAAATGAGCTCATCCTTACTCAAAATAACCATTACTTTGGCATTTTTTCGTAGGACTAAATCTGCAGGAACCCTTGATTTTGTTGGGTTCTTACTAACTTGACATTATTATAACTCGTTCCCCCGTATCAATAATTCCTATGACAACACCCCTGCCTTTTAAATTTAAAAACGGCTGGTTCTGTACAGAAAGGATCCCGCTATCTAACAGCGCCTCCTCCCCCTCGATCGAATAGCATTTGGGAATTGCGGTATAGGAGTCTTTCTGGATATCCGCTTCTCCTGCTATGCTCTTATTTACATATAAAATACTGTAATCTCCCAGTAATTTCGTGATGCATTCTGTCGGCAGATCGATAGTCTCTGCCCTTCTGTTCGTCAATATATACTCTCTATAATCATTTGATTGGGCAGCCATTTCACAATAATCCATATTTTTCCTCTTTACCACCATGTTTGAATCAAACAATTCCTGTTATTCTATTCTATGATACGTTCTTCCCCCCTATTCGTGACAGCTCCTAACGGAATGTTGATGTACCGGCTTTGAATACTACTTTCTGAAGCTTCTCTTTACATACCAAAAAGAGCCTAAGTTTCCTCAGATTCATTGTCTATTCCTCCATCTCTTTAAAAGTCAAACGAAGCTGAATCTGGTCATTCTCCGCAAAAAATCCATCCGATGCACATAAACTTTCTTTCGTCATTATATTTTGTCCCATTCCTTCTCTGAAAAGAATATTTATAACCAGTACAACTATAGACAAATTATGTTTTCCTTTCTCCATGAGACCATTTAGACCTCCTGATCCACAACGGCTCCTTTGATATCTTCTGCTGTCAGCTTGAGCTCATTGACAATTTGTTCCATGGATTTTTTGACATCCGGCAGATTTTCCCTGGTCTGTACTTTCTTTACATCCTGCAGTACAGAATCCAGCTCATACATTTCCTCGTGCTCTTCTTCTTTTGGTCTTGCGCGCTCTGCCTTTGCTGCTTCGATTTTCTCTTCTAATTCTTTCTTTTCTTCTTTCCGCTCCCTTGCTTCCTGCATCTTTTCTTCTGCTTCATTGTCTATTTTTTGTTTTCCTTCTTCTACCAGCATTCCGACAATTTCTTTATTTGCAGCCGCGATCAGTTGATCTCCCCGATCTTTTGCGTCTACCATGTCATGAGATTTCAGCCGCTCGATTTTCATCCCGCGTACAATTGCGTTCTCCTCTATGATTTTTTTCTGATTTTTAGCGATTTTATCTTCAAATTCCTTTTGGATCCCATCTAAAATCATCATATCTTCCTGATACTTTGTTTTTCCTCTGGCATAAATTTCTGATACCTCCTGCTGTTCCTCCTTTGTCATCTTTTGCGGATAATCCCTTGCTTTGCGCATCAGTGCCAGCTCCTGTTCCTGCACGCTGTCGTCTTCGATTCGATATTCTTCCTTCATCCGTTCCCGTTCTTTTCTGATATCTCCTAATTTACTTCTGTATTCATTATTTTCTGCCTTTAACTCTTTGGAGTGCTCCGTTCTCTTTCTCTGATCTTCATCCATTTTCAGATCATTAGCAAATACGCCCTCCATCAGCTCCATTGCCATGGACTGAGCCTGTTTTTTCTTTTTTTCAATTCCATTGTCCAAAAGATTCAGATCTCCTCCATAGATTGATTTTTCTCCCGCTGGACTGCCTTTGGCCGAGCTGCTTTTTATGGAACTGTTTTTCTCCTCTGCCGGATTGACAGCACTTGTCTTGATCCCGCTTTCTGTTCCTTTCATTTGACTTAAATTTTGAACCTGACTTCCTATCATCATAAGCATACCTCCATGTATTCTCTGTTCTTGCGCATTCGGAACTGTTATACTTGTTAGTTACTATTCACAGCTCTGCTGTTCATAGCAACAAAATGCACATACCGAAGGCACACAGAGTGCAAATACTCCCTTCGGTCGTATTT
>CADBUD010000324.1 GCA_902797785.1 uncultured Lachnospiraceae bacterium | reverse complement strand
GGATTCGCATAGGAAATATGCGGCTTTGCCGCGCGAATCCGGCGCAGCAAACGAATCAAAGTGCAAGCACTTTATTCGTTTACTATACTATATATTTTCACTAACGGGTATTTTTCAATGGCTCATTTAAGCCTTCCGTTCCCTCCAGGACAAAAACACCGTTCCGGATCAGGTCGATCTGTGTCCCATCCGGATAAATCGCTGTCACACAGTCCAATTCATCATAAGGGATGGTAATATCCGTATGGCAGTTAAAATATGCCTTGGACGGATCTGTTTTTCTTAATATTGAGATTTCATTGTCTCTGGCGATGATTTCTTTTCCATCCTGATTGCATACCTTGACATCTTCTGCGTGAGAATAACAGGTGTCTCCAAGTGCAAAATGCGGTCCGGTCTTTTCCGCGATCAGAATCGGCAGCTTGTCCTCAATCTGATATTTTCTTGCCATGACATAAGCTGTCGTATTGGTCCCGATGGCGAACTCTCCCAGAGGAAGGGTCGGATGGTGAAAGAGAATGTTCTCCTTGATATAGCTCTTTCCGGCTTCCTCGTCTTCAAAATTTTCACATCCATATTCTGTTACCATACCATCTTTTAAGGTAATTTGCAAATCCTGATACCGAAGTCCCTCTAAATAGACCTGCTTGACATGCAGCAGTCCGTTGGTCCCTTTCAGCATCGGAGAGGTAAATACTTCTCCGACCGGAATATTCACATCTGCCACGCAGTTTTCAAATCCGGCTTCTTTTTCCGGATTCTTTGGCATCTGCAAGGATACTGTCATATCGGTCCGGTTTCCATTTCTTCCGGTCACATGGACGTATCTGGCCAGACTCAAGACATCGATCATCTTCTGCTGGACCTTCTGATAAAAATTGTAATCCAAAGTATTGATCTTTACGATCTCAGAGAAAATCTCTTTAAACTTATCCCCGATCTCCGGCAGTGGAAATGCTATGATCGTAAAGCTTCTTTCGTCTCCCGGAATATATTCATTGCTGAGGCTTCCGGATTCTGACATATCGTGAACCCGAAGCTTTTGCTGTTCCTCATCAAATTTTAAGACCTCTTTTTTCTCCTTTGGCGCAAACGGACTTTCTCCGAACACCTCTACGACTGCCGGTCCCGCATGGTATCTGGCCATCTTTTTATGAGCCTCAAATACCTTTCTCATCATCTCCAGGCGACGCTCCACATAGGTTCTGTCATAATACAGCGCCTTATCCTCTTTGTGGTCATATTCGTACTGGCGATTTGGAGACGTAGAAAAATAACCTACCTTGTCCGTACCAGTCTTATGTACACTGCTGACGGCTGCCCGATAGATTGTCGGCTCCAGCCCCATCTCTTTAAAATTTTGAACTGCCTTTCTGATGACCCGCTCGAAGCCGACCGGATAGCGGACATTGACCACTCTTTTTTTTGAGAGATCCTTATTCGTTACCTCAAACCCGATCCGGTAGCCTTCTGTATAGGTCGAAGCGATGGAATCGATCTCCTCCTGCGGCATTTCATTGAGATATTCCGCAAGTTTGATTTCGTTTTCGCTGATATATTCTCCGTAGCGGAACAAATAGCGAAGATCTGACAGATCCGATTCCATAACGATTTTTGTCGCAAAGTCAACGGATGGCTCCAGCTGGGAAACAATCCTTTCCTCTAACAGGATTTCGCTGTTATCACTCATGAATTCGCATAGGATTTTATGAAGCTCCTCCATGGAAGGCTGCTCCTGCTCGAGACAATTATAAATTTCAATGAAGAGCTCCAAAAAAATCACAGCTTCTTCCATACGACCTTCATAAAGATACACAATCAGCCCTCGCAGCTCTGTATATAAAAAGCTGAGCAGCTGCCCCATTTCCCGGCCTGCCTTTTCTACTGCATAGGAAGGATTTGCATAGCTTGTCTCATAATGCTCTCCCAAAATATCCTCATATAGCTTTTGATTTTTGGCCAGTGCCTTGTCAAAATCCACCGTCCACAGCTTCTGCTCTTCCACCTCTTCTTTCAGCTCCTTCATCTGGAGCAGAAAATCGGCTGTTCTTTGAAAATAATCCTCCAGCTCCTTGGGAACTGTGTGCTCTTTTTTTATTTCCTCAATTCGTTCCATTGCCAGAATATATCGTTCCCTCAGCAATTCCTGATCTAATTCTTCCATTTGCGACCTCCCAAATTTCTTATTCTTCTCTATTACACCAGTTTAAATCCGGCCTACCTCCTTAGGAATCAAGGATATTTCCTTTTTTTACATTTTTTTCTACCAGTTCTTTTGCATATTCTTTTAACACCTTCGAACCGACCAGCTTCTTCTCCTGCCGGCTGCGGACCTGCTCATATCGAATCTGGTGCTCCCGCCATCCTCTGCCATTGACTGCATCATTTAACATCAGCGGTTCCAGATTATCCAGGGTATTGGCAAATCGGGCTTCCGGGGTCTTCGCCTCTTCGAACTCTCTAAAGATTGCCAACAGTGTTTCCTTCTGGTCTTTGGGAAGCAGGGAATACAATCGCTCTGCTGCTTCTTCCTCGCGCGCTCTCTGCGTAGACTGATTTTCCGTATCATATGCATAGGTATCTCCCGCATAGATCTCCACCATATCATGCATCAGCACCATAATCATCACCCGGGAAAGATCCACCGGCTCATCCGCATATTCCTGCAGTAGATAGGCCATCACCGCCAAATGCCATGAATGCTCCGCATCGTTTTCCTTCCGGCTTTCATCAGATAGATAGGACTGTCGGAAAACCTGTTTTAATTTATCTGCTTCTAAAATAAATTTCATCTGCTGATCTAACCGATTCATTCGTATTCCTCTCTTCTTTTATGCGTGAAATATGTTCACGTGCTATACTATTGCGCCTATATACTGCTTATGATCAGGCCGGCCATGACCAAGATCAAAAGAAGGTTGATTGACAGACCTATGATACAAAAAATCCGGTCTGTTCCCTCCTCTAACAGTCCTGTGATTCCACCGCCGAATCCCATCAGGGAAAAGACCACGCCGACCAGTCCAACGCTCCCCGCATATACATCTGCATTTCCCCTGTGATGTACGGAATAAATCACGGCTGCAGATAAGATCAAAAGGGAAAGAATGCTGCAAACAATGGAAAAAACTCCTTTTTCTGAATGAATGCCACGATTTCTGCTTCTTCTATCATATTTTCTTCTATTTCGTCCCATATGCTACTTCTCTCTCCCTTTCCTATGTCCTGAAAAACAGTGATATCCTGCTTTTCCCACGAAAAATAAGATTCCTCCTAAGAGTCCCCCAAAGGTATTGAGAATCAGATCGTCAACATCAAAGCTTCCCACTCTGGTAATCAGCTGCAGACATTCGACCAGCAGACTGAATTCCAGGCTCAAAAGAAACACGGTGGATAACCGCCTTACCTCAGAAAACAAAAGCGGCAGGATAAATCCGAAAGGAAGAAAGCCTATGACATTTCCTATCAAATTCAATATCACACTTCGTTTCCCTAATACCTCTCTATACTGAATAAAACGTTTGATCTCCGCGAAAGGAACCAGATTGTAGCTGTAGCTTTCTACCTCGTTCCTTCCATATTTTTCTGAAAAAAACAGAAAATACGCCAAACCTGCCAGATACAGGATAAACAGAATCCCTGATATAATCCGTAATTTTTTTTTCATGATCGATGACTGATTTAAATCAAAATATCTGATTTTACTTTTAATAATTTTGCCCCGTTGACCAACATCAGAACACCGCAGACAATGCCAAAAACAATGGTCAATATTCCCAAAGCAATGCTTCCGCCGCCGGTCAAAGATAAGTCTTTATATGTTTTTTCGCTCATTTTCCATCTCCTAAATTAAACTATACTTATGATACTGCCTATGCCCCGTAAATGCTGTAGTATTCGTCAATGCTGGCCTTGATCTTATCGTCAATCACGACTTTTCCGCGACATGGACGCTGGTAGAGATATTCGATCACTTCTGCCATCGTCACGATTGCTGATGCCTCAAATCCATATTTTTCTTTGATTTCCTCCAAAGCGCTGACTTTTCCGCCCAGCCCCTTTTCCATGCGGTTCAAAGAGACCATAAGTCCTAATATGTTTACCTTTCCCTGTGCCTGAAGGATTGGGAAGGTTTCTTCGATGGATTTTCCGGAGGTCGTGACATCTTCAATGATCACAATGCGGTCTCCATCCTTTATTTTACTGCCCAGGAGAATCCCGGTATCGCCATGGTCTTTGACTTCTTTCCGGTTGGAGCAATAACGGATTTCCTTTCCATAAAGCTTGGAAAAAGCGATCACCGTGGCCGTGGAAAGAGGGATTCCCTTATAGGCTGGTCCGAACAAGACATCAAAATCATCTCCATAGGCATCATGAATCGCTCTTGCATAATACTCTCCCAGACGCATCAGCTGACTGCCTGTGACATAGGCTCCTGCATTCATGAAAAACGGAGATTTTCTCCCGCTTTTTAACGTGAACTCTCCAAATTTCAAAACATCTGATTCCACCATAAATTCAATAAATTCTTCTTTGTACTGTTCCATTTTTCTTTCTCCTTTAACCACCAGTTGATCACTGGCTTACTCTGTCTACAGTGTAGGCAGGCAAAGCTTCGGTGAAGCTTTGCCTGTAGGATTTTCTCCGACAAAAATATGCAGGAAGACATTTTTTCCCACTTTAAGTCTGAGTATATCACAATGCGGATAGTAAATCAACAAATTTACAGCATTCCAAAAAACCAATAGAATAATCCCAGGACCCAACTGCAGAAAATGCCATATAAAATCACGGGACCGGCAATGGAAAAAATTCTGGTTCCAATGCCAAAGACCTGTCCTTCCTTTTGAAACTCAATGGCCGGAGCTGCTACGGAATTGGCAAATCCGGTAATTGGGACTAATGCTCCCGCCCCTCCAAATTTCGCGATTCTTGGATAGAGATTGAAGCCGGTCAAAAGGACACTGAAAAAGACCAGAATCAGGCTGGTCCAACTGCCGGCAGTTTCCTTGTCGATTCCCAAAAGCATGACTTGATTTAAAATAAACTGTCCGATACAGCAGATGATTCCTCCAACCAAAAACGCCTTCGACATATTCTTTCCCAGACTATGTGTCGGCGTCACTTTTTCTACATATTTCTTGTAGGCATTTTCCTGAATCGTCCTTACCTTCTCTCTCTCTTTTTCTTCCCTCAGACTCTTACTGCTTCTTTCCTGTTTCATATTCCGCAAATCCTCCTTTTCTTCTTTTCCCTATTTCTTCTTTTCCCTATTTCTTCTTTTCCCTATTTCTTCTTTTCCCTATTTCTTCTTCCTATTACTTTTTCTTCTCCCTGCTTTCTTTTCCGATCATCCCCTTCTTTCTGCTCAAAAAATCACATCACGAAAATAATACATAGACCCCGCTATCTTTCCGCAAGCCAGAAAAAACAAAATCCATTCCCCGCGTCCTGCCGGGCGGATGAGACGGAACATGACCGGAATCACATTCAATACCTCTGCTAAGGCAACGGCAAGACAGCCGGTAAAGATTCCTCCAAACAATCCGATTCCTCCGGTCATAAGCTTCCCTGCCATTCCTGCAGCTGCCGCTCCTGTCAGCTCTTTGGAAAAAACAGAAAACATACATCCCAGCATGGTTCCAAATAAAATGACATTCTCATACAGCTTCACTTTTTCTTTTGTTCCTGTCTTTTGGATAATCCTCGGGAAAAGTCCGGTCGTGATCACAAACGCTGATACCCCAAATGCCACCGCCGCCCCGGAAGCAATCCCCAAAAATCCTCCCATCATTCCTTCTAGCACTCGTCCCATCCTTTCACCTCTATAAACGCACCAAAGGTGCAATTATCTGTTGTTTTCAATAATGCTCATATCCAGATCGTTTTCATATTGATTCATCTCAATCTCCATTGGCGTCGGATCCTTCTCCATTCGCTTTCTTGTAAAATGATGATAAAATATCAGGATTCCCAGTCCCAGTCCCAAAGAATACATCCATTCTAATATTCCGCTCTGATGCTTCGTTCCGGAAAAGATCAGATAGATCTGCTGAAAAGTGTCCGTGATTCCCACATCATTATGATAGGTCATAATGGTAAAGGCGCTCCCCCAAAACACAATGGCTGCGGCAAATCCTGTCTTTAAAAGATTCCACAGCCAATGGCTTTCCTCCGGTTCTTCCCTGGTCAAAATCACATCGGATTCCCCTATATTTTCGACCAGCGCTTCCGGACAGAGCTTTTGAATTTTATCAATGATGCTCAAAATCGAGATGACCACTCTCTGCTGTTTGTTTTCAAACCGGTGCAGAGGGAGCTTCCTGATTTTTTCCCTAAGCTCCTCTCTTGCTTCAATATGCAGGACATCTCCCATCAGAACCTGGTCTTGTTTTACCTGATAGCTTCGGTCGGCCTTGATATAGATTACCTCCCATGCCATTTAAATCAACGTCCCTTCTGCCGTAATCTGTACTTGATTTCTTTGGGCTGCATAATAGATCATTCCAACAGCCAGTGCCAATAAAATCAGGGAAAATAAATAAAGCCGTAACTTTCTGCTGCTCATATTCTGCTCCTTTCCTTCTCTTTTTTCTTTTTGTCTGTATCTCTTTTTATCAGTATTTCTTTTTTTCCAAAAACTATACTCATTATCCCCTGATTTTTTTTCGCATGATTTCAAGAATCTTTTTTTCCATCCGGCTCACCTGAACCTGGCTGACTCCTAAAATGCCCGCCACCTCCATCTGGGTCTTTTCCTGATAATACCGAAGCTCGATCAGCATTCTCTGGCGATCCTCTAAGTCCTTCATCAGCTGGGAAAGCAGAAGCTTATTGACCACCTCTTCCTTTTCCGTATCCTCATATCCTCCAAAGGATGTTTTGCCCACTCCGCCCTGGCTTCCTTTCACAACCTGGTCTGCTAGGCAGACCTCGCTGCCGTCGGCCTGGTACACCGATCGATAAATGGATTCCACCTCTGCGTTTGCCTCGAGGGAAAGGGCAATATCCTCCACGGAAATTCCGGTCTTCTCCGACAGCTCACGTAAAGAAGGCTCTCTTCCCTTTTGCTGTGCCAGCTCCTCTGAAGCTTTTTTTATCTTATAGGCATTTTCTTTCAAAGACCGGCTCACCCGTACCGGTCCATCGTCCCGTAAAAACCGTTTAATTTCTCCCACGATCAATGGGACGGCATAGGTAGAAAGACGAACCTCATACTTTGTATCAAAATGATCGACTGCCTTGATCAGACCTATCGTTCCAATCTGGAACAGTTCTTCCCGATCCGCATTTACCTTTCCGAATCGTTTCAGAATGCTAAAGACCAATCCCAGATTTTCTTCAATCAATTGTTTCCTTGCTTTTTTATCTCCATGATGTGCCGCCTCAATTAAAGATGTCGTCCGATCCATAGGTTTCCTCCCGGCTTCCCATCGTTTTTTTCATTACGATCTGTGTCCCTCTCCCCGGCGACGACTCTACTTTAAGCTCGTCCATGAACGCTTCCATAAAGGCAAATCCCATACCTGAACGCTCTAAGTCCGGACGGGAGGTATACAAAGGCTCCATTGCCTTTTTAATATCCCGGATGCCCGTTCCAAAATCTTCGATTCGAATCATGATTTCGTTTTCCTCTATCGTCATTTCCAACAGGATTTCTCCCTCTCCCTGTTCATATCCGTGAATCACCGCATTGGTCACTGCCTCAGAAACAGCTGTTTTTACATCTGACATCTCCTCTAATGTCGGATTCAAAGGAAGCAGTGCCGCCGCGACTGCCATTCTTGCGAATCCTTCATTTTGTGGTCTGCTGTCAAATACTATCCTCATATGATTTTTGGTCTCCATTCTTTTCCTCCATCTCCTCTTTTTTAATCATAATAATTTTTTCCAATCCTGAAATCTTAAAGATTCTCTGCATCCTCCGGTTCAAGTTGACCGCTTCCACGATTCCGTTTCGGAATTTCATCACCTTATATCTTCCCATGACCACTCCGATTCCGGAGCTGTCCATGAAATCGGTTCTTGAAAAGTCAAATATCACCTTGGAAATCAGACATTTCTCTATTATATGGTCTGCCTCTTTCCGAATCTGCTCTGTGCAGCAATGATCCACCTCCTCCGGTAATAAAATCGTTAATACATTTCTATCCCTTACATACTCCGTCTGCATAACTTCCCTCCCAAATCCTATATTCATTGTTACTTTTGATGGTTGCTTTCCATAAAAAAACAGGAAAAGAACGCATTTCTTTCCTTCGTTCTTTTCCTGTTCTTTTCCTGCTCTTTTTTCTGTTTCTCAGGAGCTCTTACTGTCCTCCGGTCTTTTTTTGTTCGATTGCCGTGATGTATTCCGAGGATGCCCGTCCGACCTCCGAATCCGGCATCACATTCTGAAGTCTTTGAAAGTTCTCCAGGGCATGATCCCAATCCTGCAGCCGGTAATAGCTGAAGGCCAGAAGATACAGTGCATTTCCTTTTTCATATGTTTCATCGATATTAACTGCCTTTTGAAAATCTTCAACGGCGGCAACATAATTACGTTCTACGTACTCCTTCATCGCTTTATCGTAGTAGGTCTTTACAACCTCTGAGCCAACTTTGCCCCGAATCGTTTCATAGAGGTTCTTGATAGTATCTGATTCAAGCTTGGTCGAATCAATCTTTTCAAGCGCCTCGATCGAGCCTTCTGAATCTTGTTCGAGGTAAAGTCCCATGGCAGTCAAAAGCTCTTCGTATGCTTCGATGACTTCCGCATCTTTTTTTGTTTTTTGTTCCGCGTCTTCTTTTTTCTTTTTTGCTTTTTCCACCTCTGACTCCAGCTCATTGATCTGGGTATTTTTATCCGCGATTTCTTCACTGGCATCGATCAAGGATTTTTTAGCCTCCGTCTGGGCGTTCTTGATGATGGAAGGGCGAATCAGGAAAAATACCAGCGCCGCCCCCAGTACCAATCCAATCACGATGCTCAAAACCGTGGAAAAACCTGTCGTTTCCTTGTATGCTGTCTTCGGCATGATTACCGTATCATGCCCATTGCTGTACATAATCTGTGTATTCTGCTTCTTTTTCTCCTGTTTGCGAATCTCTTTTTCTTCCTTGACCTCCTGCTTCTTGTGGGACTTGACCTCTTCCTGATATCGAAGAGCAATTTCATTCTTCCGGTCAATGGACAGAACATATTCCACACAGACACTGGCCAGATGATATTCCTTCCGGGAAAGATACATAAGAGCCAGCAAAAGCTGTGCCTTTAAAAATCCCGGTGTCATGGAAATGACCTTTTTCAGCTGAATCATGGCAAGGTCATAGCTTTGCTGTTCACAGTACAGCAGGGCAAGATTGTACTTTTTGGTCGCGATATTGATATTTTCCAGCTCAGCGGTATTCGTCTGGATCATCTGCAGATAATTTTCCGCGATATTTTTTTCTTTATTGATGCTCTTGCTGATAATCCACTCCTGAAGAGCTGCTACAGCATCGCCCATCTCAAAATAGACCAGTCCCAGAAGATTCCTGGCCGGAATATTTCTCTTATAGTACTTCAGGCTCTTTTTCAGATTATGAATCGCGCCTGTCAGGTTCCGTTCTCTTGCATCCTCCAGCCCTTTATTATAGAAGGTGTTGGACAAGCGGATGATTCTTTTATAAATAGCGACATCTACCCCGCATCTCGGACATTGATCCGATGCTGTCAATGTTGCTCCGCACATCATACATTTCATTTTGATTCGTCCCTTCTACGCTTTGCATCATCAATCATCTTCCGAAGCAGATCTGTCATATCTGTCATATCATGATCATAGATTGTCTCTTCTGTTTCTTCTACCTCCAGACTTGGACGAAATTTCTTTAATTCCTGTTCAAAATCTATCATAAAACTGCCTCCTCGATACTGAATTTTTCTTTCTGTTTTCTTCTTAATCCCATCCTTAGGCACTGTTCACTAATAATTTCATAGTTTTCTTGTCTATCTTCCGATTGCTGCGTCAGTCATGAACCCGTTTCCCGGCACTTCTTCATGACCTCTCCTGCCAGATACAGCGATCCGGCACAATAGCTCGTCCCCTCAAAGGGTTCCCTAATCCGCCGTACAGCCTCTGAAAAATCATCCTCGACATACACATTCGTCACCGAAGTAAAACCGGCAGCTATTTCCTCTGCTTTCATTCCCCTCTCATAGGGCAGTGTCGTAACCACGATGTCTTCAAAGCAGTCTGCTGTTTCAATCAATTCGATCATCCGATTCACATTTTTATCCCGCATTGCGGAAAACAGCAGTCTTTTTTTTCCTTTTTGTCCGGCTGCCGCTTCCAAAAATGCCTTCATCCCCGGTTCATTATGTGCTCCGTCAATATAGAAGCCGTCAAAAACCTCCTGCATCCTGCCGGATAACTGTCCCAGCCATATTCCTCTCTGCACCATTTCCTCAGAAGCTACAAGATCCAGCTGCTCCAATGCCCGGAGCACAATGGCTGTATTTTGAACCTGATAGGGCGCTATCGTCCGGAGCGTGATGTGATGCCGCGTTTTCTCCTGACCTAAACCATAACTGGAAACGAACGAAAAATCAATAGTTTTCTCTTTTTTTTCATATTCTTTCCACTCTTTTTTCAAAATCGGGACAATTTTACTATGTTTTTCGGATGCTTTTTTTCGAAGCACCTGCCAGACGACCTCTTTAGAAGCATCGCAGACGACCGGTACATTCGGCTTTATGATCCCTGCTTTTTCTTCTGCAATCTGTTCCAGCGTATCTCCCAGATACTGCATATGATCCATACCGACGGAGGTAATCACGGAAAGATCCGGATGTTCAAAAATATTGGTCGCATCCAGTCTTCCCCCAAGACCGGTCTCCAGAACCACATACTCTACTGCATTGCTTTTAAAGATTACCATAGCCATAGCGAAGATAAACTCAAAAAAAGTCGGATATGATTCGTCAGAATTCACCAGTTCCTCCGCCGCCTTCTGCACCATATGAAAAGCATTTAAAAATTCCTCATCCGATACCGGCTTGCGGTCAATGCAAATCCGCTCGTTGATTTCGATCAGGTGAGGGGATGTGAACAGACCGGTCCGTTTTCCTGATTCGGTCAGAATGGAGGCCAGACAACTGGAGACGGTTCCCTTCCCATTGGTTCCAGCCACATGAATGATGTGAAATTCATCACCGGTGACTCCAAGACGGTCCATCAAATGCCTGGTGTGGGATAATGAGTTTTTTTTGGTGAATTTTGGAATGTTTAAAATATAGCTCACTGCTTCTTGTTTTGTCACGTCGAACCTCTTTTTCTATTTTTTTATACGGCTTGCCGTTTTATTCATGATACGGAAAGGCTGCCGCATAATTTCTATGCAGCAGCCCCTCTAATTCCTATTTCCAGTCGCACTGTTACGCATCTCTTAGATGTGGACGGACACTAGCTCCCCACCATCATTTTTATACATTACCGCGTATTCTTCGTATTTAATATTTTTTATGGTATTGTCAATACTGAGCCTTACTCCCGGATATAAGGATTTATATACACTGATGCTGGAGCCTGAAGCACGTCGGATTTCGTCATTTGCCGCATCCAGATCCATTTTTACTTTTTTGATTTCAGCTGTGAGCTGAATTTTACTTCGAAGAAGCTGAATCCTGCGCGGATCATTGGCAATGTTCAGCTTTTCAAGATGCGCTAAGCCGACATCCAGCTTTTCCAACTGGGCTTCGCTTTCCCTGAGGCTCTTTTCTAAGAGTGCTTTCTTTTGAAGGACGATTTTGTCCACTCCGGTAACGATGACGGTCGGAACCTCTAATTTGTTCCCGGCCTCGACCGTTTCGATCCCTGACAGGGCGCAAACGGAACCACCAATGATGATTCCCCGTCTTCCCTGAAGCATGATCTTCCCGCCAGAATAAACCTCAGAAGACAACAGGGTATCTGCCTGAATATCTCCACCGGCCCAGACATTGGTATGCTCAAAAAACTTTGCCATGATATTTCCGCCGGCCTTTACTGAAGATTTATCTCCTCCCTGCATACCGCTTCGAAGAACCAGATCCTTTCCGGCGCTGATCTGTGCCACCTCTACCTGTCCGTCAATCGTAATATTTCCCGTCGCTTTGATCGTCGCACCGCTGCGGACTGCTCCATGTACAACAACATCCCCACGGAAATCAATATTTCCCGTGGAAAGATCGACATCCTTTGAAATCTCGTAGACATTGGAAATGCTGATAATGTTATTGACGTATTCGATTTTTCCATCCATGGTGGCAACATAGGTGATCCCGTCATCCTTACGTCCAAAGCCACGCCCACGCAGTGGCGCAAGCTCCTTGCCCCGATGTCCCTGAAGCCTGTTTCCCCGTACATTTACGCCATCGTTTCCCTGAACCGCCGGCTGATAGACGGCAATGACCTGTCCCTGTTCTACTTTTTCGATCAGACTGATGTTCCAATAATTCACAGAACCGTCCTCATTGATTTTAGGCTTATTGTCATGCTCTAACTGGAATTTATACTCATACCAGCCATCAACCCCATCTACAGGAAGAACTCCCTTGGCCACGATCACTTCACAATGAAACATCTTTTCTCGAAAAATTTTCTCTTCTATGGATTCAATGATACCTGCCCATACGCCGTTATCATGCAGGTATTCTGTCAATTCCGAAACCATATCATCAAGCACTTCCGGTTCTTCTGCTTCCTTTGAGCTCTCCTCTAATAATTCTGTCGGGACAAGATACACTCGCGCTTCCATATTATCCTCTGAAATTTTCACATAGCTCGTTTCGCTAATCCACTTCATGATATCCCTCCCTCGCTCGCTTTTATGAATACTGTAACACTCTTTTATTTATTATATCATTTTTTTGTGGATTTAGCAATTACTTTTACTCAAGTCAGAAGTACTTTTCCTTTATTATTCGTAACAGTTCACCCTTTCGGCTTCTCTGTTACAAAATGCACAGAGATGATGCATTCTGCATCACCTCGCGCCCATTGCCTCGGATT
>CADBUD010000323.1 GCA_902797785.1 uncultured Lachnospiraceae bacterium | reverse complement strand
TAGATGAATCTTCTTTTCCTTTAGATGAATCTTCTTTTCCTTTAGATGAATCTTCTTTTCCTTTAGATGAATCTTCTTTTCCTTTAGTTGAATCTTCTTTCTCTTTAGACTGATTCTCTTGTTTTTGAAGTTCTTGTTCTTCCACATATTTTTTTAGCAAAGCCGGATCGATATATCTGGGGTAATCCTCAAGAATAATGACATGCTCTGCTGCCTTTACCGCCACTTGATCTGATTTTAAGATGATTTTCCATAAATTCGGCAGTTCTGTCAATGTATCTTCTTCAATATAAGTAACCGTATCCGGTATGGTAATTGTTTGAATCTGATCTCGATGCAAAAAGGTCTCTTTTCCGATCTTTGTTACCGGATATCCTGCGATTTTTTCCGGAATCAGGACATCCACTTCTTTCCCAAAGTAGGAATGAATCATGATTTCTTCATCAACAATCGAATACCCAAAATATCCTTCTGTCAAAAAATCTTCCGCATGCACCGGCAGAAGCTTAAAATTCCCTATCCCGGTCAAACAGCAAAAAATCAGTGTAAAAAGTAACCACGTACTCCGTTTCTTCTTTTTCTTCATTATCTTTCCACCTTTCTATAAAGCAAATCAGCGACAGACAAAAATCCTCTGTCTGCCGCTGAACTATCTTCATTATCCTCAGGAAAAACATAGCTTACCGTTTTATTCCTGAGCCGCGCTGAATTTTGGTCGCCCAAATCGACATTCTCCTTACAAAATCTGCACGCATCTTTTTATACCGTTAGCGAAAACCAGCCATGGTTTCGTCTCACGGATCCTCTCCGCCATCTGTTATCACAGTAAAGTCTTGTCCGGAAGTCGTAATAACATCTTCTGTTTCAAACCTGATGATCTCCATATCCGGTGATTCATATTTTTCTTTCATTTTTTGACTCCTTCCTGTTTTTCTACTCATTTCCTGCTGCCTTACTGGTCATGACATCAGAATAAATCGTTATGACCTCACCCGTTGTCTCGTCGCGATAGATCAGATAGGCTCTTGCATAAAGATTCTTCGCCTTGGATGCTGCTCCCATTGTCAAGGTATACTCATATAGTCCCTGAGCTGTCGCTGCCGATGAACTGTGTTTTCGTATCGTTGTATCATCTACCTGTTCCAGAATCAGGGAGTCCTTTAAGCTGTCCTCATAGGTTCGGATCAATCCTGCTCCGTTAAAGGTATATCCTTCCGGAACCGACCATGTCACATCCATGGCGACTGTCTGCCTTCCATCATCTAAATCGGTTCGCTCTCCCACAGAAAAATCCACACTCGGTTTCAGAACAAGAGCCTGTTCTCCTTCATATCTTGCTGTCAATTCAACAGATTTTGTCACAGCAAATGTATATTCCAGGGAATCACTTTTCCGGGTGCCGTTTTCATACCAGCCGGAAAAATATCTTCCGTTCTTCGTTTCCTCTGCTTTTACTGTAAGCACATCCGCATAGGAATAGCTCTCCTTTTCTCCCGCGCTTATCGATCCGCCATGAACCTTGACGATAAAGCCGGACAGACGTTCATATATTGCTGTGATGAGCATATCTTTTTCTATGGTAGAAAAATCCTGATCCCATCTGCTAAAGGTATATCCGGTGAAAATTCCTGTCTCCGGCGCCGTGATCGTTCCTCCCTTTTCCACGTCTCCGGCAAACAGTACCTTTCCATTCAAATCCCGAAAGACCAGATAACAGGTCTCGCTATCATGATTTCGATAGCAGGCACGAAGGGAGGCGTCTTCTCCCAACGAAAAGCTGTACTCCGCCGAATCCGAAAGGATTCTTCCGGAGGCTGCATCCAGCCAATAAAGGAAATCACTATCTGCCTTTTCTTTTGCCCGGACCAGAATCTGGCTTCCGATTGGAAACGTGCGATTCACCATATCATTCGAAATCGTATGTTGTTTTCCCTGACAGCTGTATTCCGTCTTTCCTCCGCCGAGGGAAATAGAAAGTTTCTTACTGCTATTCGCTTTAAAATATGCGGTATAGACCGTATCCTGTCCCTGTGTGGTGATTTCCGTCTTTGTTTTCCTGCTGAAAATATCTGATTCCGACGGGGTCTCTCCTGCTTCGACACTTCCCAAGATCCAGCCGGCAAAAGTATAACCCGCGGCCGGTTTTGCTGTTAAGGTCACAGCTTCTCCTGCAGAATATTCTCCACCACCGCTCAAGGCTCCGGCGTTTTGAGGATAAGAAACGGTTTGAACTACGAACAGCTCTGTCATGGTCGTATTTTCATTTCTTCGGGTGCCGCAGACGACACATTCCTCATGTTTGAGTCCTGTTTTTTCCTTGGAAGGCTCCTGATCAATGACCCATTGGAACTGGTGCCCCGGTGCCGGTACCGTTTCCTGCTCCTTAATGACCTTACCACATACAGAGCAGCTGCTTCCTTCGGTCAGTCCGGTTCCTGTGCAGGTCGCTGCAACCACTGCCATAGTTACCACGGTATGCTCCAGTTTCGGTATCGCTTTACGATTTGATATTTCTTCGCAATTCCTACAATGGAAGGACATACTTCCTTCTGTCGCGCAGGTCGGTTCCTGATCAATCGTCCACTCCGTTTCCCACCGGTGCCCCTTTGCCGGAATACTTTCCTGATCAACTAAGATTTCATTACAAATATTGCATCGGATCCCTGCTGTTTTTCCCGGCTTAGTACAGGCTGCCTCTTCTGCCAAAAGAGTCGCTTCCTGATGTCCGATGGAAGAGATGACTTCACTTTCTTTTCTCGCTCCACAATGCTTGCAGTGAATCGACCGGCTTCCATCATGAATACAGGAAGCTTCGACATCCACGGTCTTTTCTTCCTCCCATTCATGCAGGGAATCCTCTAAGTTTCTTATTTCCGTATAACCACAGTCTTTGCAGACACGGATTTCCGCCAGATCATTGCAGTTTTCCTGTGAAACTGCTTTCCATTCTCCAAAATCATGTCCCGTTTTCTCTACGGTCTTCGAGCTTTCGTAACTCTTTCCACAGGTCGGACAATGGCTCCCCCCTTCGGTCCCAGGCTTTGTGCAGGTCGCCGGCTGTTCTGCATTGGAAACCATCGTATGTCCTAATGCCGGAATTGTCTCTCCTCCGTTAAAGACTGTCTTGCATACCGCACAGTACTCTTCTGCGGTTCTCCCACTTTCGGTACAGCTTGCCGCCACTTCACCTGCCGCAATGATCTCATGCTTTTCTTTTTCATCCTCCGGCTGATATACCGCTACCAGGCAAAGCTCCGGTTCCTCTACGGTAAAGCGGAAGGTTTTGTCGGTACTTAATGGCTGTTCCTTCCAGCCATGGAAGGTTCCATTTTTATTGAACAGTCCCTCATACCAGCCTTTGAAGCTGCAGCAGGAGACCTCCGGCGCCGTCAGCTCTGCTTTTTCTCCTACGGAATACGCTTCCTCTGAAATGAAGACACTTCCATCTTCCTTTTGCTCTACCTCTGTGTTTTCTGTCAGAAGGCTGACAGAAATATTTTCTGTGCTTCCGATGGCGCGTTGAATCACCATGATCTCTGCCGGCTGTTGATAGCCACAGTCTTTGCATACTCCATTTTCGTAGGTGTGGTAGTGGATCTCATCCTCCAGATCTTCCATGTGCCAGACCATGTAGCTGTCTGTATTGTTTTCCTGGTAGTATTCTTCGGTTTCGGTTTCTGCTGTGACCGTAATTTCCGCTTCCTCCTTATCCTTTGGAAGAATCTCTTCTGTTATTGGAAGCTTTACTATGCAGGACTTCTGCCCTTTGATCCACTGTGTCGAAGACTGCAGTATTTCCCCTTCAGAGGATAAAAACTTCATTGTCGCCCTGGCATCGACATAACTTTCATTTGCAACACAAGCTTCCAGATAGACGCCGGCCTCATCCGCTTTGTATTCCATGTCTACTGAATGTTCTGTTTTCCCAAAATCCAGTGTCTTTGTATTATCATCCTCCGAGTCATCAAACGTTCCATTTTCGCAGACCCGGATGTTACGAATCGTTCCGGCAAAGGAAGATGGGGCAGAGAAATAAACCTTCGTTATTTCGTATTGTCCGGGCGAGAGCGAAAGATCAAGCTTCTTTTCTTCCAAAAGATTTCCCGCTTCATCTAAAAACTGCGCCCTGATATCCGATACCGTTTCTGTTCCCTGATTGGTAATGGCAAGCTCAAATTCTGATTCCTCTGACGGTTTTGTCGTTTCATAATTAAACTCCGCATAATCCAACACTAGATCACGTCTTTTTATATCCTGAAGCAGTTTCAGCTTCGATGAACGGTTCAACTCGCCTTCTTCATCAAATGACGCATTCGTCAGGAGATAGATCAGCTTTCCATCATCGACACAAAAAGCATCTACATAATCTGTTTCTTCTGTTATTTTTGCTTCTCCCCATGCCCCATTTTCATAAGACAGGCAGAAGACATTTCTGCTTTCCCCTTCGGAACGTAAGAAATAAATTCCAGAGCCTTGAACCTGATACGCGTAACCATCTTCCATGCGCGCCTCTCCAAACAAAGAAGCTGCCGAGACCGACTTAGAGGACAAGTATTTTATATCTCCCCCCTCCAGATAGCTGAGCACGATTTTTTCCATGCCCGGAAGTCTGGAAAAATTAAGCTCCGAGATATTTCCATTCCATTTCTGTATCTGATTCGATGAGCCATCTGCGAAGCAAAGCTGCTGCTCGCTTGTTTGCAGATCATTATCCACATCTATGGTATATGCAGCTAAAAGCTCACCATCCAGCTCCCCTTGCGTAAGAGAAGAGACCATATTTATGTTTTCAGCTACCGTTGTGATTTCTGTATTTTCTACTTCCTCCGTGATTCTCGCTCTGTAAATGCTATTATGTTCTGTTATAGGAATGATTTGATTTTCCCTATTTTCAGCCCACACAAGAAACAGTCCCTCTTCTGTTTTTATCAGATTTGGCTTATAACAGTAGGATTCATTTTTCGTAAATCTTCCCAGCACCTCAAAATCCTCTGTTTCTTTATTTAATTTGGCTACCGTAACAGCAAAACTTCCAAGATACTCCGCCATATCCGGCTCTGTTTCTCCAAAGGATTTTGCCGAATCCAGATAATATGCATAAATATCTGTTCCATCTGTGTAAAGATGAGGTTCTGCATCACAGGTACCGTCATCCTCTAACATCTTTTCTTCCGAAAATGTTTTTGTATCTTCATCATAAATACTGTATTTGATTACCGTCGCGTCATAGGTCTTACGCCCTTTCTCTTTCGATTCAAAAAGCAGTACATGATGCCCATCTGCCGAAGCATATTGCGGCGCGGCGGAATTGATATTTTCTATAATAACATTTTCATCATATATTGCCGGCGAATTTAAGACCTCACTATATTCCCCCGTCACATTCCATTCCACCATATCAGGTGAACATGCGGAATCTACCATATTTCCTGTCACTGAGGTTGATTTCGGAGGATCATAGAGCAAAGACTTATGATTTCTGGAATATAGATACAAATCTCCACTGTCGCTCATATATTGAGTAAAGCTTTCATCTTTCAACTTCTTCGAAGACAGGACAGGCCATGTCCCTTCGAACGGTCCTGCTTTTCCTTCAAATCCCAGTTCTCCGCTCATCGTCGCTTCTTCCAATCCCGTAGGCGTGTCAGGATTGCTGCTAAGAGCAATGATTTTTGTTCCCAGTGTAACACTTCCGTATCCTCCCGCTCTCAGAAATTTCACCCCAACACCTGCTGATAATTTCAAACCTACTGATGGAGAAATCGAAAGATCCCCATTCAATTTCTGTTCAATCACATCCCATTTAAGATTTCCTTCAGCATTTAGCTTTCCCTCAACCGAGTATGTCAAAATAACCGGAACATTGACCACTATAAATTGATTATCAAAGCTTTGCTTTGCGCTTAGCGTCACTACGATTTTACCTGTTACTGTCTTCCATCCCTCAAATCCATCCGCACTTGTTTCATAACTTCCTTCCAAATATCCCATGATATTAAAATTAACATTCTGAGAAAAACCCGGAAGATTTCCCGCAATATCAGGCTGCATAATATAATCCTTCAGCTTTTCATTTACCTCCTGGCTTCCAAGCGCCTTTGCCTTGTCCAGTTCCCCTTTGATCTTTTCAAACTGCTCTTTTAGGGATGTTTTTTGATTGCTTTTCTCTGTCGTATTTCCTTCGACAGAATCATAAGAATTCAAAACCTTTTCTTTAAAATTGACTCCTATACTTATTTTTCCATTTTCTATCGTTGTCGATATTGGAATCTTTGGCAGCTTACATTTCAATTCCAATCCACCTAAAATAGGAACATCATCATCCAGTTTCATGGAAATGCCGTCTCCCCCGCCAAGCGTCAGACTATCCGGGAAAAAATCTGTTTCCTTTTCAACGATTCTTAACTTTGTCGTCACCGTCTGACTTGCCGTTGAACTGTACATTCTCACTTGAAGACATTCCCCAGATAGCAACTCTGCCGGGTCAATATTTTCAAACTTTCCTGTTTTATTGGAAGCGATTTTTTTGTCTTTTGAATATAATTCAAAAAGGATGGCTTTGGATGCTTTACATTCCATTGTAAATTTTCCATGGGACGTAAGGATGGTATATGCTTCGTTTAGAATATCCTTTTCCTTTGAGCCGTATTGATATGTTATGCTTTGTAGTCCTACGGATGAATTTTCTGTCTGACTGCTGGCGGAGCTGCTCCCGCTTCCGGTCTGGTTTCCGGTTGTTCCTGTGCTGCTGCCACTTGCGTTTCCTGAGTACTGCAATTCATTGTTCGAGCCGTTCCTTGTTGTGTAATAGGCAACCGACTCGTTTTTCTCATCCATTGTCCCGTCCGAACATACTGTGCCAGCCCAGGTATAGAGATTAGTATATTTGAGATTCAAAAAAGAGGCCGGGCGGACGGCGAAACCCTGATTATCCACGGTGTCGGTGTAGCCCGCATTTCCATTGCAGTAGACATATCTAGTGCTATTAGAATACGACCCCGGCGACCGCAGCCACCAATAACAGTTCCCTTTGTAAGAACTACTTGTGTCACTATAAACTCCCATAGCCTTTGCATATGTACTGCTCTTGCAATAACTATATGAGGAACTTCCAAAGCCATACCGTCTTGTCTCTGCTTCTGTATCAGATAGCAGAAAAATCTTATCATAAGTATCATTTCCTCGATTCGAACTATAATAAGAATCACTCTGCACTACCTTCGTCGTACATAGCGCATCTCTCCCACTACTTCCAAAAGCTGTATAAAGGAAATTCCATGTCCCGGAAAAATCAATCCCCTGTTTGTTATAGGAGGAATTATATCCATTCAGGAAACTTCGAATCGTACTCTTTTCCCATGTCGGATTTGGCATCACGGGATTGAACTGCCGGTCATCCAATGCCTTGTCCGCCAGTATCATAGCCATATTCCCATCTATTTTTAATATCCTCCATTTGATTGGCTGATATTTAAAATAGTGGTATGTCGTCGCGTCTGCCCACTGATAATAGTATGCGCTATTACTACCAATATAAGTCGCCTGATATTTTCTCATCCGGCGATATTTTTCTCCGTTGATGATAATATCTTCATTGTAATCCCATCCATCCGCACTTTTTAAGGTCTGATATAAACTGTTATCTACAATGATGTCTCCACTCTTAAGATAACTACTGTTTACAGCTGTGTAATTTGCAGAAGGAACAACTTCTGCCTGAGGGTAGCTGCCGAACCAGATACAATCCCATGTCACCTTTCCATTGTCTGTTCCCGGATTGAGCAGTGTCACTCCTGCGGCTTCCACTTCACTCTGTATTCCCCAATCACGAATTGGCAGCATACCCAATAGTAGCATCATAGATAGAAAAACTGACAGCAGCCTCTGTTCCCATTTCCTACTTCTCCTTGTTCTCATCCCTTTTCCTCCTCTCGCAAAAAGTTCACTTGATTTTTTCCTGATTTTCATCCCATTATCCTTTTTCGAACGCAAAAAAGCCCTCTGATATTTCGATCAAAAGGGCTTCTGAAAAATCCTTAATTTTTTTGCGCAAAAAATCACAGACTTATAGCGTCTGTCTGTCTGTCTGTCTGTCTGTCTGTCTGT